>SLSP01000086.1 GCA_007130345.1 Thermoflexales bacterium | reverse complement strand
TTGAATTTGCTCCAAGGGGAACGTCAGTTCCCCGGTTCGCCGCGTAGTCGCGGATCTGACGATCCGCTCTGAGCGGGGCTAACTGGGGAGGGACTTCCGCCGCGCTGTACTAGCTCCCGTCCCCGAAACGGGGACTTCGAGCTAGTTTTTGAGCGGTTTGCCCACAAATTTGAGACACAAGCTGATGTTCAACTCGCAACCCAATTCAGGAGGCAAAATATGAGTCTAGAAATCACGCACGTAATCAAACGCACCGGCGACGTTGTGCCCTTCAACCCGGAGCGCATCACCAATGCCATCTATCGCGCTGCCGTCGCTGTTGGCGGGCGGGATCGCGCTCGCGCCGAGGCGTTGACCGCGCAGGTGGTCGAGGTTCTGGAGAAGACGTATACCACCGAGGGATTGCCCACAGTGGAGGAGATTCAGGACATTGTGGAAAGTGTGCTCATCGAGAACAGCCACGCCCGCACAGCGAAGGCGTACATCCTCTACCGCAACGAGCGGGCGATGCGCCGCCGTCGCCGCGAGCAGGGCGAGTCGCAGCGCGATCCCGAAAATATCCCCTACCGCAAGCTGTGGGAGGTGCTCAACTGGGCCGTCGATCACAACGTCCATAACGTCTACCGCCTCAACGAGCGCGTCGCGCGGGGCGAGTTCGCCGACATCGTCCGCGAGTCTGATCTAGCCTACGAGAAGGATATTGCGCGGGCCGCCGAGATGATCAAGCAGCGGCGCGACGACCTGCGCATCGTGATCGTCGCGGGGCCGTCCTCCTCGGGCAAGACCACCACCACGGCCAAGATCGCCGATCACCTACGGGAAGCCGGGATCAACCTGGTGGCCCTGAATATCGACAACTACTATTACGATTTGTCGATGCAGCCCCAGGACGAATTCGGCGATTACGACTTCGAGACGCCCCAGGCCCTCGACCTGGCGTTGATCAACGAGCAACTGGAACACCTCATCCAGGGTGAAGTCGTGCATCCGCCGTATTACAACTTCAAGACCGGGCAGCGCGAGGGGCACGGCAAGCCGATGCAACTGGGCGAAAACGACATCATCCTCATCGACAGCTTGCACGGCCTGTACCACGCGATGACGCAGGCGGTGCCGGCGGAGAAGAAATTCAAGCTGTACATCGAGACGCTGCTTCAGATGAAGGGGCCGGACAACCAGTACATTCGGTTCACTGATTTGCGCCTGATGCGGCGGATGGAACGCGACGCGCGGGAGCGCGCCTACAATCCCCGGCAAACGCTGGAACATTGGCACTACGTCCGCAGCAGCGAGCTACGCCACATCATCCCCTACGTCAACGACACCGATTACATTGTCAACGGGGCCACGCCTTACGAATTGCCCATTATGCGCGCGCGCCTCTTCGGTTACTTCAGCGAGTGGGTGAAGGAGTACAAGGACGATCCCAATCGCCGCGATGCGTACCTCCGCGCCGAGCGCGTCCACAAGCTGCTCCAGGCCATCATCCCCGTGGAGGATGATAGCGACATCCCGGCTAAATCCCACGTCCGCGAGTTCATCGGCGGCAGCGCTTACGATCTACATTAAACGGATGCTATTGCGCATTGCGTGTTGCGCATTTACACCAACACACAAGAGGCGGTGCTTGTATCAGCACCGCCTCTTTCGCATAAATCCTTGACGTTTGACGCCTGACGTTTGACGTTTCACGTTTCAAATCCCCTCATCCATCTCCAACGCGCGCACCAGGAACGCCCAGATGTCGGCGCGCTCGGCGATGAGGATGCTGGTGGGCTTCCCCGCGCCGTGCCCCGACTTGGTCTGGATGCGGATGAGGATGGGCGCGTCGCCCTGCTGCGCCGCCTGCAACGCCGCCGCGAACTTGTAGGAGTGCGCGGGCATCACGCGGTCGTCGTGGTCGCCGGTAAGGA
This sequence comes from Thermoflexales bacterium, assembly GCA_007130345.1. GTDB lineage: Bacteria > Chloroflexota > Anaerolineae > B4-G1 > SLSP01 > SLSP01. The sequence continues at coordinate 11,431 of SLSP01000086.1, read as the reverse complement.
TCAGCGTGGCGGGGTACTCGGCGGGCCGCGCGTTGTGCAGCGGCGAGTAGGCGTAGAGCGTGGCGAACTCGTCGGGGTCGTCGGCGCAGCCGTAGTCGCTCACCCAGGCCCAGCCGATGGTGAACTTGTGGAAGCGCAGCATGTCCAGCACGCCTACGGTGGGCAGCGCGGCACCGAACAGGTCGGGCCGCTGCGTGAGGCACGCGCCGATGAGCAGCCCGCCGTTGGAGCGCCCCTCAATCGCCAGCTTCTGCGGCGACGTGACGCCCTGCGCAATCAGGTGCTCGGCGCAGGCGATGAAGTCGTCGAAGACATTCTGCTTGTTGTGGATAGTCCCGGCCTCGTGCCAGGCCTCGCCGTACTCGCCGCCACCGCGAATGTTTGCCACCGCCAGCGCGCCGCCCATCTCCAGCCAGACCAGGCGCCAGGGCATAAACGTGGGCGATTGCGCGATCCCAAAGCCGCCATAGGCGTAGAGCAGCATGGGATTCGCGCCGTCGCGTTCCCAATCGCGGCGGTGAACCAGGAACATCGGAACCCGCGTGCCGTCTTGGCTCTCCACGAAGACTTGCTCGGTCACGTAGGGCGCGGCGTCGAAGTCCAGGGCCGGTTCGGCCAGGGCCGCGCTGGCGTCGCGCTCGAAGTCGTAGCGGTAGGGACTCGGCGGAATCAGGAAAGTGGCGAAGGTGTAGAACAACTCGGCGTCTTCGCGGCGGGCGTGCAGTTCCAGCACTGAGCCGGTATCCGGCAGGGGGATCGCGCCCAGGGACGCGCCATCCAGCGCGAACCGCCGCAGTTGGTAATGCGCGTCGTGCAGATACGCCCCCACAAAGCCCTCATTCGCCATCACCAGACGCTCCAACACGTCGGCGCTTTCGGGGATGAGCGTGCGCCAGTGCTCGCGGGCCGGCCGCGCCACGTCGATGGCGATGAGCCGCCCGCGCGGCGCGTCGAGGTCGGTGCGGAAATAGAAGTCGGTGCCGGTATTCCCCACAAAGTGATACCCGGCCTCAAATTCGGGAATCAGCGCGACAAAATCCCCGCCCGCTTCCACATCGCGGTAGAAGATGAGGTTGCGCCGGTTGCTCCCCGCCCACACCTCAAGCACCAGATAGTGCCCGTCATCGGTTACGGTGGGGTGGAAGCCCCATTCCTTGTGGTCGGGGCGCTCGTAGACCAGGACATCCTCCGCCTGGGTCGTGTTCAGCCGATGCAAGTAGAGCTTCTGGTGATAGTTGGCCCCCGCGTATTCCTGCCCCTTTTCGGGAGCGGCGTAGCGCCCATAGTAGAAGCCGCTGCTGTCGGGCAGCCAGGCCGCGCCGGAGAACTTGCTCCACTGGATGAGATCGGGCAAATCCGCCCCGGCCTCGATAGCGCGCACGCGCCATGTCAGCCAGTCGGAGCCGCTGGCGCTCGTGGCGTAGGCCGCCCATTGCCCATCCCGGCTCACGGCCAGCCCGGATAGCGCCACCGTCCCATCTGCGGAGAAGGTGTTGGGGTCGAGCAACACGCGCCCCTCGGCGTCGGGCGCGTCCATCACGTACAGCACGTCCTGATTCTGCAAGCCGCTGTTGCGGAATTGGAAATAGCGTCCGCCGCGTTGGAAGGGCGCGCGGGCCTTGGGGTAGTCCCAGAGCGCGGTGAGCCGCTGGCGGATAGCCTCGCGTGCGGGGATTTGCGCCAGGTAAGAGAACGTCAGCGCGTTCTGCGCCGCGATCCACGCCTCGGTCGCGGGATGGTTGAGGTCTTCGAGCCAGCGGTACGGATCGCGCACGATCACGCCGTGGTAATCGTCCTGCTGCTCGCAAGGGGTACTGAGGGGATAGTCCAATGCTGTCATATCTGGCCTCCTGAAAGGCGACTGAGCGCGTTGTGTAGAGATATTGTATAGGCAATGGATTAGAGCGCAAAGGGGAGGCCGCGCGGTCTTAGACAATGGTAAAAATCGGGCTATAATATGGACATAGCCGAAATCAAGGAGTGCGGATCTGGTTATGGAGACGGAGAAAGAAGCCTTAACATTTGAGCAAGCCTCAGCCGAACTCGAAGACATTGTCCGCAAGCTGGAGCAGGGGACGCTTGACCTGGATGCGACGGTCGCGCTGTATCAGCGCGGGCGACACCTGGTCGCGCACTGCCAGGGCTTGCTGGATGAGGTGGCGTTGCGCGTCCAAAAGTTGGTTCCTGATGACGTGGGGCAGATGCAGCCCGTTCCCTTCGACCGGAACTCGCCCCCAGGGTAGGCATTATGCGCCGTCACACATTCTGGATCGCGCTGGCGTGTCTGCTGCTGACCACGCTGGCCTGCACCATTCCCGTCCCCACCGTCGAGCCGCTCACCATCATCGAGCCGGTGAATCAGGTAGAGTCGCTCAGTCGCCTGGAAGCCGAGCGGGCCAACGTGCGCCTGCGCCTGCTCTCCGAGAGCCTGATCGTCCGCCCCAGCACCGAGGCCAACTTGCTGCAAGGTCGCTTCCACTATAATGTGCAAGAGTGGGAACCCAACATCCGGCAAGAGTCCAGGGCCGACGGCGAATTGACGGTTGTGACCATCGGCCAGGGGGTAGGTTCGCAGATTCCGCTAGGCAGGTCTGACGAGTATTTCAACGCCTGGGAGATCGATCTGAACCGGGGTATCCCCATCGACCTGGATATCAATATGGGCGCGGGCACCACACAATTGGATTTGAGCGGCTTGATGTTGAGCAACCTCAACGTGACCAGCGGCAGCGCGGACCTCTCGCTCGTTATCAACGAGGCCAACCCTATTCCGATGAGTGCCGCGCGCTTCACCAGCGGTACCGGCAATTACACGATTGCCGGCCTGGGCAACGCCAACTTCGACCGGATGATCATTACCGGCGGCGCGGGTTCGATGGATTTGGACTTCAACGGGGCCTGGACACGCGGCGCAATCGTCGAGGTGCGCGCCGGCGCGGGCCGCGTCACGTTGCGCGTGCCCGAAGCTGTCGGGGTGCGCATCACGTTCTCCAGCACGCCCATCAGCACCGTCGATGCCTTCGGCCTCACCGAGCAGACCGAGAATGTCTACGTCAACGGGGCCTATGGCGTCGCGCCGGTCACGCTGACCATCAATGTCACGGCTGGAATCGGAGCCATCACGCTGATCTCGCAGTAGGCTTTGAGTCCCCTGAAAAAAGTCTAAAAATCCGATTTTTCCACACGTGACCTACTAAATATATGAAATTCGCACGCGGAAAATCTACATCTCGTAGCAAGTTTCTAAAAAATCGGATTTTTTAGGGTTCTTTCAGTAGAGTCACATTTGAAACTTGCACGCGAAAAATCTATCTGTAGTAGCAAGTTTCTAAAAAATCGGATTTTTTAGAGTTCTTTCAGGTGAGTCAGGCTTTGGATGTCTGAAATCCGCCGGCGTTCTATCACAAAACTTTAACCATCGAGGGGGAAGACGGCCTTATGGGATTGGGATTTTTAGCGAACCTCTTAAGCGCGTTGCCGGGCACGGTGGTCTATCACCTGCTGGTCTGTTTGGGCCTGCTCTCGGCCGCGGGGATTCTGTGGACGGAATGGCGGCACACGCGCAACGCCGACCTTAAACCGTATCTGATCGCCGTCGGCGGGACGCTGAGTATCCATTTGCTCTCGGTCGTGATCGCGCCGACGCAGATGACCCCCGCCACGACGATGGCCGTGCTCAGTGCCCCGTTCCTATACGCGGGCGAGTTGCTCTCGGTGCTGCTGCTGGTGTGGGCCTTCGGGCAACATCTCTGGCGCGAGCGCGCCAAGACTTACCTCATCACCGGCACGGGCGTCTGGCTGGTGCTGTGGCTCGGCGCGTCCATCCAATGGGCGGGGCACGCGGCGAATCAGCCCATCACCTACAACGTCTACTCCTGGCAAGTGCCTGTCTGGTACGCCCTGACCGCCATCGCCGCCCTGACCGGCGCGGGGCTGCTCCTCCGCTCGGAGACGCGCGCCAAATTCGCCCCGATGGCCTTCATCTTATTGGGGATCGGAGCAATCCTCGGCGGATTAGGGTCGCAAGTCGTCGGCCTGGACATCCTCAGAGGTGAGGGCTGGGGCCGGCTGTGCCTGATGGTGGGGTATCCCCTCTTCGCCATCGCGCTCTTCAACTCCGCCCTGCAAGACCTGGAAATCTACCGCCACGAGTTACAGGAACTCAGCCAGGAGGCGCTCCGCCAGAGCCAGGAATTGCTCTTCCTCATCGAGGCCACCCGCTCCATCGGCGAGCGCCTCGACCTGGGAGGGATGCTAGGGCGCGTGGCCGACAGCGTGGCGATGGCCCTGCGCGCCGATACCGTCGCCATTCTCCTGAGCGATGAGGCGTCCGATGACACGCTGACGATGGTGGCCTGGTATCAGGTGCTTGGCGGCAAAGCCAAAGCCGACCGCCAGATCAAAATCAAGCAGTATCCCGTTATCGCTATGGCGCTGCGCAACCGCCAATTGAGCTTCGACCTGCGCGAGGAGAATCAAGCAAAACTGCGCCCCCTCTTCGACCTCATCAACGTCCACAACGAGGGGCCGGTGCTCATCCAGCCATTGACCCGCCAGGAGCGCACGATGGGCGTGCTGATCGCGTGCAACGACAGCACCAAAACCACGTTCTCGCCGGATCAGAAGCGTCTGGCGACCACCATCGGCGTGCAGATCGCCGGGGCCGTCGAAAACAGCCGCCTCTATCGCCAACTCGAAGGCAAAGCCCTGGAACTGAGCCGCCTGCTCAAAGTGCGCGAGACCGAGTTGCGCCGGGAAGAGGCCATTCTGGAGAGTATGGCCGAAGGCATCCTCGTCTCCGACGCGCGCGGCAAGTTCATCCTCCTCAACCGCGCCGCCGAAGAAATTCTCGCTGTAGACCGCGAGCACCTCATCAACCAAACCATTGAGGCGGCCTTCACCGACGCCAATTTGCGCGCCGAGTTAGACCCACAAATGGTATTGGAACTAGATCAGCCCCTAGAGACCAGCTTCAGCCTCGAAGAGCGCCGCCTGCGCGTCCACGCCGCGCCGGTACTGCTGGACAACGGTGAGCGCCTGGGCGTGGTCTCCATCCTACAGGACATCACCCGCGAGCATCTCGCCGAGGAGTCCAAGCGCGAGTTTATCGCCAGCATCTCTCACGAACTGCGCACGCCCCTCACCGCCATCAAGGGCTACACCGAGGTGATGCTCTCCGGGATGGCGGGGGAGTTGCCCCCGGCCTTCCACCAATTCCTGGGCGTGATCCGCGAGAACACCACGCGCATGGCGATCCTCACCGACAACATCATCTCCGTGGCCGAAATCGAGCGCGGGCGACTGGGCCTGAATTACCGCAGCGTCCACATCCCCGACCTGATCCACGAGACCGTCAAGCGTTACACCGAGCGCATCACCGAGCGCCCGCTCACGCTGAAGCTCGATCTGCCAGAAGATATGCCGGAGATCGAAGTCGATCCCAATCGCCTGCGGCTGATCCTGGACAACCTGATGAGCAACGCGGTCAAATTCACCTATCCCGATGGCGAGATCACTATCGGCTGCCGGGGATTGCAAGGCAGCATGGGACAACCGACCTACGTTTCCGTGTGGATTTCCGATACCGGCGTGGGCATCCCCTCAGAAGAACACGCCCACATCTGGGAACGCTTCTATCGCGTCGATAGCCCGCTCAGCCTGGAAGCCGGCGGCCTGGGGATCGGGCTGACCATCACCAAAGCCCTGGTCGAAGTCCACGGCGGGCGCGTCTGGGTCGATAGCACGGTGGATCAGGGCAGTACCTTCACCGTGCTGCTCCCCACAGAACGCGGGCAAAATCTGGTGGAAGGATTGGAGGTGGAACTATGAGCATCACGCGCATCTACCGGAGCGACGGCACCGCGCTGCCTCTGAACGCGCGCCGCTGCGACACATTCCTCTGCCGCCTGCGGGGTCTCACCTTCCGCAGCCGTCTCGCCGAGGACGAGGGCCTGCTCTTCATCGAGAAGCACGAGGGCCGCCTGCTCACCGCCATCCACATGCTCTTCGTCTTCTGCGACATCGGCGTGGTCTGGATTAACGCCCAGGGCCGCGTGGTGGACGCGAAGCGGGCGAAGCCCTTCCGCCTCTACTACGCGCCCCGCGAACCGGCGCGCTGTTACCTCGAAGGGCCGCCCGCGCTGCTCGATTGGATCGAGATCGGCGAGACGCTCACCTTCGATCCGCCCGTGTGATGCGCCGCCCGCCCGCTATGCTGCGCCGCTGCTGGTGGCTCATCGTCCTGCTCGCGCTCGCGGCGATGGCTGCCCCCCTCGCGGCGCAGGCCCCGCATCCGCCGCATTACACCGTCCAGCCGGGCGACACGCTGGCCGACTTGGCCGAGCGCGCCGGCTCCACGGTGGCCGAGTTGCAACGCCTCAACAACCTACGCGATCCCCGCGCCCTTTACCCCGGCCAGCCCCTTGTCCTGCCCCACCCCGCCGCGCTGACCTGGCCCGCGCACCGCGTCGGTCAGGACGAGACGTGGCTCACGTTGGCCCGCCGCGCCGGCCTCCCCTGGGACGAGGCCGCCCGCGCCAACCGCGCGCTGCATCCCGGCGCGCTGACGCTCGGCCAACGCCTCCATTTGCCGCCCCTGGCCGCGGGCGCGCGCGCCGCATCCCCCCCGGTAACGGTGACGCGCGTCGCCCTGGCCGCCCATCACGGCCTCAGCACCTGGCAAGTGCGCCGCCTGAATCCGCTCCCGCGCTATCTGGACGATCCGGTAATGCTGCCCTCGGTGGAACCCGCGTCCCTCATCACCAGCGTGTCGGTATCCCCGCAGCCCGTGTTACGTGGGCAGACCGCCGCCATCCGCGTCACCACCGGCATCACCGCCACCTGCGATGTGGTATATCTGGAGCGCGTCGAACCCTGTTGGGGCGACGGCTTCGCGCACCTCGCGCTGGTGGGCCTCTCCGCGCTGCTGGAACCGGGCCGCCATCCCGTCGAAGTACGCGTGCAGAGCGCGGAAAGCCACGAAAGCCTCAGCGTGCCTTTGCACGTCACAGCCGGCGACTACGGATACTCGCGCATCAACCTGCCCGCCGACCGGCAGGTGCTGCTCGATCCGGCGTTGAGCCAGGAAGAGCGCGTCAAGGTCGCGGCGTTGCGCCCGCTGCGCTCGGCGGAGCGGCTATGGGAGTACCCTTTCCTGTTGCCTGTGGAAGCCTCGGTCTCCTCCCATTACGGCTCGCGGCGCTCCTACGGCTACGGCTTCACCAGCTACCACGCCGGCACCGACTTCCGCGCGCATACCGGCACGCCCATCAGCGCGCCCGCGTCGGGCGTCGTGGTGTTGGCCGAACCGCTGGTGGTGCGCGGCAACGCCATCATCATCGATCACGGGCAGGGCGTCGTCACCGGCTACTGGCACCTCGCGCGCATCGATGTGCGGGTGGGGCAGCGCGTGGCCCAGGGCGAACGGCTCGGCACCATCGGCAACACGGGCCTTTCCACCGGCCCGCACCTCCATTGGGAGTTGTGGATCAACGGCGTGGCCGTCAATCCGCTGCAATGGCTCACGGATTTCTCCGAGGGCCTGATCACGCCGGCCTCGGCGCGGGAGTGAGGGGCCTGGACGCCTTGCACACCTTCACCAAGCCGGGATGGCGGCTGCGGTATGTGGAGCGCGTCGCCTCCACCAATGACCTGGCCCACGAAGCCGGGCTGGCCGGAGAAGCCGAGGGGCTGGTGATTGTGGCTGAGGAGCAGACCGCCGGGCGCGGGCGGATGCAGCGCGCCTGGGCCGCGCCGCCGGGAACATGCCTGCTGATGTCGCTGCTGTTCCGTCCAGCGGAACCCTTCGCGCACCACGCGCCCCGCCTCACCATGCTCTGCGGCCTCAGCCTGATCGAAGCCCTCCGGGAATGTGATCCGTCGCTCGCGGCGCGGCTCAAGTGGCCGAATGACCTGATCATAACACGACCCACCGGCGCGTGGCGCAAGCTCGCCGGGATGTTGAGCGAGGTGGGGCTGGAAGAAGCCGCGCCGACCTTCCTGGTGGTGGGCATCGGCCTCAACGTCAACGTGCCGCCGGACGTGCTGCCCGCGCTCGCGCCCAACGCGACCAGTCTGCTGGCAGAGACGGGCCGCCCCTGCGACCGCGCCGCCCTGCTCGACACGTTCCTGGCGCGCGTGACGCATCACGCGACGCGCTGGCGCGCCGGCACCGATCCGGCCCCCGCGTGGCGCGCGCATCTCGCTTGGCGCGGAGAGCGCGTCACCGTCCACACGTCCACCGGCGTCACCGAGGGCGTGCTGGAAGACGTGGACGCCACCGGCGCGCTGCTGCTCCGGCACCCGGACGGAACGCGGCAATGCTTCACCGCCGGCGACGTCAGCCTGCGCCGGCCCACGAGCTTGCGTTCTTAGTCATTTTAGATTATAGTGAGACTAGCCCTGATTGAGGAGTGACTTATGCGATACGTTGTAATCTCGGACATCCACAGCAATTTCCCGGCCCTCCAGGCCGTCCTGGCCGATGCCGCCCCCTTCGACGGGGTGCTCTGCATCGGCGACATCGTCGGCTATGGCCCCAACCCCAACCAGTGCATCGAGCGCATCCAGGAATTCGATGCCACGGTCATCGCGGGCAACCACGATTGGGGCGCTATTGGACGGGCCGATCTCTTCATCTTCAACCGCGACGCCCGCGAGGCTCTGCTCTGGACTCAACAAAGAATCGTAGCGGAGAACCGCAACTATCTGAGCCAACTGCCCACCACCAAACCCATCGACGGGGTGCTCCTCTCGCACGGCAGCCCCCGCGAGCCGATCTGGGAATATCTGGTGGATGTACATTCGGCTGAAGAGAACTTCGCCGCCAACGATTTCCAGACGGCGATTGTAGGCCATACCCACCTGCCCCTGATCTACGAATGGATCGAGAACCTGGAGCAGGTGCGGATGCTGCGCCCCGATTGGGACGAGCCGCTACACCTGGAAGATCGCCGCCTGATCCTCAACCCCGGCAGCGTGGGCCAGCCCCGCGACGGCGATCCCCGCGCCAGTTACGCCATCCTCGACACGGACGCGCAGCTTTGGTATCATCGCCGCGCCCCCTACGCCGTGGAAATCACGCAAGAGCGGATGCGCGCCCGCAATCTGCCGGAGCGCCTCATCAACCGTCTGAAGCTGGGCCGCTAACCTCCCATCCCCCGCACTCTCCGCCCCTGCCCAATGGACGGGGGCGTTTGAATTAGGGGAACATTTTCACAGCATCGCACGTCTTAATACTAGACGCATCCGATATGCGCGGATGCGAGAAATCACACGAACTGAGGAGGTTATGATGAACAGGAAACTTTTGTCCCTGGTGATGGTATTAGTACTGGCATTGACCGCCTGCATGGGAAGGCCAGCGTCCGACGCCATAATGGAACCGGGATACGATTACTATCCCGTCGAGGCACCGTCCGCGCCCCCCGAGCCCCAGAGAAGCGCCCTGGAGCAGGAGATGGGATGGGCCACCGATGATGCCCCCATCAGTAACGATAACGATATCGCCCGGATGATCGTCTACAACGGAGAACTCACCCTCGTGGTCAAGGACTCCTCGGAAGCCCAGGGCGACATCACCCAGATGATCACGGCGCTGGGCGGATACGTCAGCGCGTCCACGAGCAGCATCCACAGCGGCGGCCTGCTGCGCATCAACCTCACCGCGCGCGTGCCCGCCGGACAATTCCACGCGGTGATGGACAGCCTGCGCGATATGGCGATAGAGATCACCCGCGAGAGCATCTACACCGAAGACGTGACGCAGGAATACGTCGATCTGGGTTCGCGGCTCACGGCTCTGGAAGCCAAAGCCGTGCGCCTGGAGGAATTGATGGAAGAGGCCGAGGACACCGAAGCGGTGCTGGCCGTCTACAACGAGTTGAGCCGGACGCAACAGGATATCGAGCACGTCAAGGGGCGGATGCGCTACCTGGAACGCACCTCGGCGATGGCGACCATCACCGTGATTCTGGTGCCGGACGCGCTCTCGCAGCCCATTGAGATCGCCGGATGGCGGCCCCAGGGCACAGTCAGACGCGCCATCGAGGCCCTCATCCAGACCTTCCAATGGCTGGTAGACGCCCTGATCTGGATTGTGTTGCTCATCGTGCCGGTGCTGGTCTTCATCGGCTTCGTCACCTTTGGCTTCATCTGGCTGCTGCGCAACATCTTCTTCCGCCGCAAGAAGAAGGATGACGTGCCGAAGAAGAGCTAACGCCCATCGATAACTGAACGCCACACCCCAAGCGCCCGGATACCCTCCGGGCGCTTGCTCATAGTTGCGGCCTCTCCCCGGAATTTCCCCCTTGACAAGCTCCGAAAGACCGTTATAATAAGAATTAGAACAAATGTTCTAATTCTGGAGGAGTTATGTCACGCTCGATGCGCCCCTATCTCGAATACCAGGCTGACCGCGTGGAGGCCGTGCTCGCCGCGCATCGCGCGCCGGGACGCATCACCGGCGGGACGGTGGGGCCGCGCCTGATTCGCTTCTTTCTCAATCCCGCGCCCCACATTCGCCTGGCCGCCATCAAGCGGCTGAGTGAAGACCTGGCCCTGGCGATGCGCGTTCCCACGCTGCGCATCGACCGCGACACCGAAGGCGTGGTGTTGGAGTTCGCCAATCCCAACCCGCGCCCCGTCGATTTCCTGCCGCTGCTAGAACGGGTCATGCCGCTGCCCCCCGCCACAGCCCTGCTCGGCCTGGGCGACAACAACGCGCCGATTATGGCGCGGCTCTCCTCCCCCGAAGTGGCCCACATCCTCATCGCTGGCACCACCGGATCGGGCAAGTCCGCGCTGCTGCGCACCATCGCCGCGTCCCTCGTCCTGGGGCACCCGCCCCAGGCGATGCGCCTGCTCTGCCTCGACCCCAAAGGCCGCACCTTCGCCGCGCTGGCCGCGATGCCGCATCTCAGCCGCCCGCCCGTTTCCGCGCCAGAGGAAAGTGCCGAGGTACTGCGCTCGCTGGTGCGCACAATGGAAGCGCGGGATCGGTGCAACGAACACGCCCCGCCCATTGTGCTGCTCATCGACGAGTTGGCGGATTTGGTAATGACCGGCGGCCAGCCCGTCACTGAGGAATTGACGCGCCTGCTGCAACGCGGGCGCGAAGCGGGCATCCACGTCATCGCGGCCACGCAACGCCCCTCGGCGGCCATCCTCTCCGGGCTGATGCGGGCCAACTTCCCGCTGCGCTTGGTGGGGCGCGTCGTCTCGTCACAGGACGCGCAGATGGCGGCGGGGCGCGGGGGCACCCACGCGCACCTGCTCGAAGGGCGCGGGGATTTCCTGGCCATCAGCGGGGGCGACGCGACGCTGCGCTTTCAGGTCGCCTACATCGACGCGGAAGAGTTGCGTCGCAGTAGCGCAAAACTAACCCTATGACAAGAAGAAGCCCCCGGTTGATTTCAAGCAAGGACACGGATTT
>SLSP01000388.1 GCA_007130345.1 Thermoflexales bacterium | reverse complement strand
ATGGGCGCACTTGGCGTCTCGTCCATCGTGAGAGCAGCTACCGCCTCGACACGTACTACGAGGTGGATTTGCTGAAGCTGCTGGAGCAGGATGATCCTTCGGCAAGCTCAGGACAAGTTCCTGCCGCCATCCGCTACTTCTACCTCTTCTTCCGGCAGGCCGCCTTCCAGCCCGACGCCCAGGGCCGCGTTTTCCTGGATGACGTGCTGGCCGGGAGCGCGGCTTACGCGCTCGCGCTGGAAGAGGACTTGCAGGAGAACGCCTATCGCGCCCTCGAACTGCTGATGCAGGGCTTCCTCGATCTCCAGCCCAACGCGCTGACCGCCGCTGACCTCCGCCAAGTTTACGATAACAGCCTGTATCTGCTTTACCGGCTGCTCTTCATCCTTTACGGCGAAAGCCGGGGACTGCTGCCCGTGAGCAATCGCCGCTACCGCGATCACTACAGCCTGGACACGCTCAAGCAATGGGTGGTGCGGATTGTGGATGAGGGGACGTTTATCTCGCGCTTCAGCACGCTCATTTGGTGGCGATTGCAGAACCTCTTTCACCTGATCAACGGCGACGATCCGGCCTTTAACGAGGAAATCAGCATCGCGCGGTACAACGGCGGCCTATTCGATCCCGCCGAGCATCCCTTCCTGGCCGCCAAAGCCGTAGGGGATCGCAACCTCGTGGATGCGCTCGACCTGCTCTCCCGCCGCACCTCCGAAAGCGGGGTCAAGGAGTTCGTCGATTACCGCACCCTCAACGTGCGGCACCTCGGTTCCATCTACGAAGGCTTGCTGGAATACCAGCCGCGCCTCGCCACCGCGCCGATGGTTGCGATTCGCAACGGCAACGGCGAGCAGTGGATGCCCAAATCCGAGGCCCCTCCCGACGTGAAGATCACCGCGCGCCGCCAGCTCGGCGAAGTCTACCTGGAAACTGACAAGGGCGAGCGCAAGGCCACCGGCTCCTACTACACGCCGCAGTATATCGTGGCCTACATCGTCGCGCAGACCCTCGGTCCGCTGGTCGAAAAATGGCGGGGCGAGAATGGCGCGTCCCTCACTGACCAAAATCTGGTGGATGCGGTGCTTAACCTCAAGGTACTCGATCCCGCGATGGGCAGCGGGCACTTCCTGGTCGAAGCCACCGATTACCTGGCCCGCGTCCTCGCTACTGATCCCGATGTGGAGGCGGAAGACGCCCCGGACGGGGCCGGGGGTGCCTCGGAAAGCGACCTTAACCACTGGCGGCGGCGCGTCGTCGAGCGCTGCATCTACGGTGTGGACAAGAACCCGCTGGCCGTCGAACTCGCCAAACTCAGCCTGTGGCTTGCCACCTTCGCCACCGACAAGCCCCTCGGCTTCCTGGATCACCATCTCAAATGCGGCGATTCCTTGGTCGGTGCGACGGTGGACGCCCTGGGCAGCGCACCGTCACCCGTCCAGAACCAGCGCCGCAATCACCGCGTAGCCGAAGGGCAGATGAACATGTTCGCCTACCTGTTCAGCCAACGCCTACCCGTCGTGATGAGCAAAGTGCTGGAAATCGTGGATCAGGAGAGCGACAGTTACGACACCGTGCGTGGCAAGGAAGCCGCGCATCAAGCGATGCAATCCCTCAAAGCGCCATTCCAGGCCATCGCCGACCTGTGGACGAGCGCGCACTTCGGCTTGACGTACACGCCGGGCGACTATCAGGAAGCGCTGAACCTGCTTCACGCGCCGGACAAGCTCCTCGCGTTAGAGGCCGTGCAAGCTGCCGAGATGATCGCCGCCGAGTACCGCTTCCTGCATTGGGAGTTGACCTTCCCCGAAGTCTTTTTCGACCTGCACGGGCAACCTTTGCCGGAGGGGGCTTGGGGCTTCGACGCGGTGATTGGGAATCCGCCGTATGGGGCACTTCAAGACAAAGATTTCATCATGGGCAATTTATTGACCACGCGAGAAAATACCGAGTTATATGTAGCTTTTCTTGAGCAAGCTCTTTCGCTGTGCAAATCACAAGGTCGGTTAGGCTATATCGTTCCCTTGACCTGGCAAACGGGGATACATTACAGCGCAATCCGTCAGCAGCTTCTCAAAACAACGTTGGTGAATTTAGTCAATTTGCCCTTTGACGTTTTCGCCGAGGCCTATGTTGATACCGGCATTTTGATCCTCTGCCAGACTTCACCGGTGCCACAGCACACGGTAGCGACTTTCACTTTCCCCAAACAAGATAAAGTTGATACATTATCAGATCTGGAGTATGTACAAGTCGCTCAATCTGTATGGCTTAATGCGGGAGTCTCTATCATTTTAGATCCGATTACGCTAGGGTTGATTCAATCTATCAAATCAGCCGAATCGCGCGTGCTTCTGGGCGAGATAACTACGTCAGTGCGCGGGATTCTCAGCAACAACCCGGCAGATATAGCGTCTCATCAGCCAGTCCCCGATTGGCTACCTTTCTTTGATGGCGAAATGTCGCGTTATTTCATTGACGAGGCCGATCAATACATTCTGTTTGGCGAAAATCTGGCAGAGAAACCCGCGTCGGCTGATGTTTTTCACGGCATACGTTTGCTCATCCGACGCTTGGTGAATCGGCAAGATCGCTTGATGTGTGTGGTTGCTGAGACCCCCTTCGTGGTCAAAAAAGACATCTATGTTTTCAAGCCTACCCTGGAAAGCATCCATATCTATTACCTGCTGGCGGTGCTTAACAGTGCCTTGCTGTCCTTCGTCTATCTTTCCCAAGATGTGGCCGCCACCAAAGATGATTTCCGTCAAGTGACGTTAGCCGGATTGCGCAATCTCCCCATCCCCCGCATCGACTTCACCACCCCCGCCGAAGAGCGCGCCGCCCTGGTCGCCCAAGCCATCGCCCATTACGAAGCCGCGCTTGCTGCTTCACGTTGGACGGTTGACGTTACCGAGCAGCCCCCCGACGTCATCCACGACCTTCTCGCCCATCTCGCCGAGCGGATGATCGCCCTCAACCGCCAGAAGCAGCAGCGTGTTGATGCCTTCACGCTCGACCTCGAAGGCGTCACCGACGCCGTCACCTTCGCCAAATTGCAGAAGGGGAAGCAAGGACGCACCCTGTGGAAAGCCGCCGCCTGCCGTTCCCACGTCGGAGAAGACAGCCACACCACGCACCGTCTGGAAGAGAGCCTTGCCTGGTCAGAGGACGCCTACAAAGCCTTCGTTAAAAAGCTGGCGGGCAAAATCACCGGCCTCAGCGACCTTGTCGCCGTCTATCGCGCCCACGCGCCGGACTACGCCGCGCTGGTGCAGCGCATCGCCGCCACGGATCGCATCATCGACCAGATCGTCTACCAGCTTTACGGGCTGACGGACGACGAGATCGCCATCGTCGAAGCGTAACGGCTTGGCCTCGCCAGTCAGATTCCCAAGATTCCCGGCCTCCCGCTCTCCCGCGCTTGCTCCCCCGCCTAACCGGATATAATTAAATGGCAGTAGCGCAAAACTAACCCTGTGACAAGAAGATGTCCCCAGTTGATTTCAAGCAAGGACACGGATTTACACGGAAAAACACGGATTTTTTGGTTTTATCCGTGAAATCTGTGTTCAT
>SLSP01000185.1 GCA_007130345.1 Thermoflexales bacterium | reverse complement strand
GGCAAGCTGGATCACGTGTTGGCGCACAACCCCGACCGCTTCGATTACGTGTTTGTGGATGAGGCGCACCGCTTCCGCAACGAGTTGACGCAGGGCTATGAGAAGTTGCACCGCATCTGTTGGGGCAAGAAGGTGATCCTGGTCTCGGCCACGCCCATCAATAATACCATCGAGGACATCTACAGCCAGTTGAAGCTCTTCCAGTCGCCCAAGAAGAGCCTGATCCCCGGCGTGCCGAATCTGGAAGCGTTTTTTGCGGAGCGCCGCAAACGCCTGAACGCGCTGGAAAAGGGATCGCCGGAGTATCTGGAAACGTTGAAACAGGTGGCCCAGGAGGTACGCAATCACGTCCTCAAGTATGTGATGATCCGCCGGACGCGCAAGGAGATCGTCGAGTTCTTCGGCGCGGATATGCGGACGCAGGGCCTGGCCTTCCCGGAACTGGCCGATCCGCAGCGCATCATCTACCGCTTCGACGTACACACCGACGCCATCTTCACGCAGACCATCGAGCTGCTCAAACAGTTCTGCTATGCCCGGTACACGCCGCTGCTCTATCTCAAGGCCGGGATCAGCGCCTTCGAGGCGCAATCCCAACGCAACGTGGGCGGCTTTATGAAAGGCACGCTGGTCAAGCGACTGGAAAGCAGTTTCTACGCTTTCCAGCAGAGCCTCGGACGCTTCATCACGTCCTACGAACGCTTTATCGAGATGCTCGATCAAGGCCATGTCTACATCAGCCGCGAGGTCAATGTCTATGACCTGCTGGATGCCGAAGATGAGGCGCGGCTGCTGGAACTGGTCGAGGCCGGCGAGGTGCAGCAGTATCCCGCCAGCGCCTTCCGGCCCAAGTTGCGCCAAGACCTGGAACGGGATGTGGCTCTGTTGCGCGAGATTCAAATCCTGTGGGCCGATGTGGAGCAAGACCCCAAGCTGGATCAGTTCGTTCGGGAGCTGCGCCACCATCCCCTGCTCAAGGGCCAGCGGGTGATCGTGTTCACGGAGTCCGCCGAGACCGGCGAGTATCTGGCCCGGCAGCTTGACGCGCGCGGGCTGGACAAGGTGCTGTTCTATGCCAGCAACCGGCGCTGGTATCGCGGCGGGAGCTTGAGCCAGACGCAGGCGCAGAATTTGATCGAGGCCAACTTCAACCCGGATTATCACGAGCCAGAGGACACGGTGCGCCTCCTGATCTCCACCGACGTGCTGGCCGAGGGCATCAACCTGCACCGCGCCAACATCGTCATCAACTACGATCTGCCCTGGAATCCCACCCGCGTCTTGCAGCGCGTGGGGCGCGTCAACCGCGTGGGCACCGCGCACGAGCTGATCTACATCTTCAACTTTTTCCCCACCGCCCAGGCGGATGAGCACCTGGGGCTGGAAGGTAACATCAAGGCCAAAATCCAGGCGTTCCACGATATGCTAGGCGAGGATGCGCGGTATCTGACCGAAGAAGAGGACGTGGCCCAATTCGAGTTGTTCGGCGACCGCCTCTATCGCCGCCTGAACCATAAGGCGACGTTCACCGGCGCAGAGGAAGAGGGCCGCTCCGAGTTGGCGTTCCTGCGGCAGATTCAGGACGTGCGCGATAATGACCTCGCGCTCTTCGAGCGGATCAAGCGTCTGCCGCGCAAGGCCCGCGCCGCCCGCGCGCTCGCGCTGGACTTGCCCGGCGGCCCGGCGGCGCTGCTGACCTTCTTCCGCCAGGGCCGGCTCAAGAAGTTCTTCCTCACCGGGGGAGACACGCCCATCGAGTTGACCTTCCTGGATGCTGTTGATCTGCTGCAATGTGATTCCGACACGCCGCGCCAGGCCATCCCGCCCCACTATTACGACTGGCTGGCGCTGAACAAGCAGCAATTCGAGTTCGTCACCTCCCCATTCACGCAGGAGAAGAAGCCTCTGGGTGGGGGCCGCACCAACGAGACATTCATTCTCAATCTGCTCAAAACCACCGACGTGCAACGCTATCCCGGTTTCACCGATGCGGATGAGACGTATCTCCAGGCCGTCCGCCAGGCCCTGGAGGCCGGCAACCTCCCGCGCAACACGGCCAAGCGGCTCAAGGACGCGATCAACGCGCAGATGACCACCGGCTTCAACCCGCTCAAGCTCCTGCACCTATGCAAGCAGCACATCCCGGACGCCGTGCTCTACCCGCGCGCGCCCACGTCCCCACAGCCCACCGCCCCACGCGAAGTGATCCTGTCGGAATACCTGATCCGCGAACTCTGACCCCTCCCCAACCCCTCCCCGCCAACGGAGAGGGGCACACGCGACATCTCCCCCTCGCCAAAGTTTGGAGAGGGGGCCGGGGGGTGAGGTTCTTATCCAAAGGAGAACCCCATAATGGATACCCAAACCGCAGTCACCCTGATCACCCAGACCTTCGAGGCCGACTTCGACGCGCCGCGCTTCCGCACCTTTGCGCGGAACCTGCTCAACGCCATCGATGAGACCAAAGCCTTCGGCCCGCTCCAGGGCGCGTACATCTGGGAGGCGTTCCGCGATCACGTCCACCAATACTGGCGCGTGGGAACCTACACCGATCCCGGCGGCGAGAAGATTGACGTGCTGATCGTGCGTCTGAAGCAGGCCACGTCGCTGGAGCGCGCCCGCACACTCCAGCGCAACTTCGTGGCGCGCTATCTCAAGGAGCGCGACGCCAAAGACGCGGCCCTGGTCGCCTACTACACCGACGACGCCCCTGATTGGCGCTTCTCGCTGGTCAAGATGGAGTATCAGGTGGAGGTGGGCGACCAGGGCGTCAAAGTGCGCGAGGTGCTGACGCCGGCCCGCCGCTATTCCTTCCTGGTGGGCGCGAATGAGCCGAACCACACCGCCCAACAGCAGCTTGTCCCGCTGCTCAAGGAGACGCACCACAATCCCACACTCGCGCAACTGGAAGCCGCCTTCAATATCGAATCCGTGACCCGCGAGTTCTTCGAGAAGTACAAGGCCCTGTTCCTCGACCTCAAGGACGAGTTGGACGCCCTGGTCAAAACGGTTCGAAACATCGCGGCGGAATTCGACCGCGCCGGCATTGATACGGCCAACTTCACCAAAAAGCTGCTGGGGCAACTGGTCTTCCTCACCTTCTTGCAGAAGAAGGGCTGGTTGGGCGTCGCGCCGGGCGCACCCTGGGGCAGCGGCCCTCACGATTTCCTGCGCCGCCTGCTGGAAAAGCGCTACGTCTACTACGAGAACTTCTTCATCCAGGTGTTGGAACCTCTTTTCTACGAGGCGCTGGCCGTGGAGCGCACCAACCACTATTACGAGCGCTTTGATTGCCGCATCCCCTTCCTCAACGGGGGCCTCTTTGAGCCGGTGGGCGGCTACGACTGGCAAGGGGTGAATATCCCCCTGAGCAACGGCCGCTTCCAGGCCATTCTCGACACCTTCGACCTCTACAACTTCACCGTGCGCGAGGATGAGCCGTTCGAGAAAGAGGTGGCCGTCGATCCGGAGATGCTCGGCAAGGTCTTCGAGGAACTGGTGACCGGCCGCCACGAGACCGGCAGTTACTACACGCCCCGACCCGTGGTCGCCTTCATGTGCCGCGAGGC
>SLSP01000095.1 GCA_007130345.1 Thermoflexales bacterium | reverse complement strand
TTTGAGTTGACAACACCTCAACGGAACGTATCACACTCCAACCGCTGTAAAGTGTCTGACCTTCCCACAAGCGGCTGGCTCGCACCCGATAATAATATGTGCCTGGGGCTTTGCCCGTTAGGTTCAGTGAAATGTTTGGCCCGGTGTAGCGCGTCTTACGATCCGAGAACGCCGAGTTAGTGGCCTCTTCCAGAATATAGCTTTGGGCCAGATGTGCAGCCCCCCAAGAAACCGTGTAATCTCCATCCCCATCAGCATTGTTGATAGCGTGGAGCACCGGCGTCGCGGGGATGGGCGGCCAGTGTTTAAGCACCAGCGGCAAGTAGATGTCATAGACGGTCGGTGCGTCTGGAGCGTTGCTATCCAGAGCGAAGCGCGTTGTAGCAGAAGATAGATCGCCTACATTTTGAACTTCGACATACCCGATACCCTCCTGGAATTGTCGGTCGTAAGGGCCAGGCTCTTCGACCCATCCCTGATCGGTCTGCCGGAACACTACCAAATGCTCATCTACCGGCAGGTCATTCAATTCCGCCTCGGTGAAGTAGAAGCGCACAGTAGCTTGCAACGTGACGTCTTCGGCGGTGATCTCGAAACAGCGCCGGATGCCGCTCTCGCGCTCCGCGCAGAATTGCCTCCCGGCAATGGCAACGTGCAATTTTTGCGATGGAGCAGCCGCCATATTGATCGTGAAGCCGCCTTCAAGCTGCCCGCGCTGCCCATCAGGATTAACGACGACGATATCCCACGCGCCGGTCGCTGCGCCGGTCAAATCGAAATCACAGGTGATGGTGGTCGTGATAACCTCGCAATTGGTGCCCTCGATGTCGGCTTCGCCAACGCGCGTCAAGAGCATAAGCGTTCCGGTCTGGAAATTGCTCCCGGTCACGGTGATACTGATGACCCCGACATTCTCGCCAGCTTCCCGCGAGGTTTCAGCAACTTCCGGCGCAGTTGGCGACGCACTAATCGCAAAGCCATCAACCAGCGTGGCCTGTTGCGCGTCGGGATTGGTGATGACGACATCCCACGACGCGACAAGCGCACCGAATAGGTCGAAGTCACCGATGAGGGTCGTTGCGCTGATCACATCGACGTTGGCCCCGACGATGTCCTGCTGGCCGGTGTGCGTCAAGCTGATCGTAGCCCCGGTTTGGAAGTGATTCCCGGTAAGGGTGATGCTGACTGTGCCGCTGTTGACACCAGTGGCCGGCGTGATGGTGGTGAGCGTGGGCGCGGGTGTGACCGGGGCGGCGGGCGATGTCAACGTAATCGCGCCCGACGCGACCAGCGCGTAAGGTTGCGGGCCGCGCGGCACGTTGTAGCCAGAAACGGTGACGGTGTAGACGCCGTGCGGCGGACTGGCGATCTCTATGCCGAGCACGTTGTTCACCCGATCCGGCCCGGTGCCGTTATGGGGATAATAGGTCGCGGCATCCGGCCCAGTGATGGTCAAGTCCAGGTCGTTGACCAGCGCGCCGTTCGCGGCTATCGAACCGGGATAGTCGCTCCAGGCCAGGGTCACGAACAGCGGTTCCGCGCTGCTGGTGACAGTATACGTGTACATCGCGGTCGCGTTGGTGATCAGCCCGGCGGCATCCTCGTAGAACCACGCGCGCGGCGCGGCGGGGAAGAGGCTATCCGTGACGTTCACCCGGCCCCAACCGATGACGTTGTTCGGGCGTGTGTCGGGGATTTCCTGTGTCGCGCCAGTGCCATACTGACCGGGGGCGATGTTCGTCGCGCCGTTGATCAGCGTGGCCTTGAGCAGCGCGGCAGAGGGCGTGATCCCCTCAACGTCGGTGTAGAATTGCCGCACCAGCGTCGCGGCCCCGGCGACCAGCGGCGTCGCCATGCTCGTGCCGCCCATATACATGTAGTCATCGTCGATCTCGCCCCATCCGCCCTCCGTTTCCAAAGAGGAGCGGGTGGAGATGATGAACGTGCCCGGCGCGACGACATCGGGCTTATAGCGCCCATCGAGCGTCGGCCCCCGGCTGCTGAAGGCGGCCATTCCCTCGCTGTTATCGGCGATTCGATCTCCTGAAATGGGCGCGGCGGGATAGTCCGCGGGCCAAGTCGCGCCCCAGGTGTTCAGGAGATCGGGCCGGTAGTTCTCGGTCGCGCCCACCGCGATGCAATTCTTGGCTGTGGCGGGGCTGCCGATGGATCCAGCATCGATCACTCCATCGGCGTTTTTGTCAGCACCCGCATTGCCGGCGGCAAAGAGGAGGGTGAAATCCGGGTCTTCCCATACGTACCGATCTACCGCTTCCGAGTCCAGGGTATATTTCCCATTCGCCGCACCGCCCCAACTGTTGGTGTGGATCATCGCGCCATTGTCGGCTGCTGGCCCGAATATCTCCTCCAATTCCCAGGGAATGCCGCTCAGATAGCCGTCTTTGTCCTCCACAGCCTGGAACACCAGGCTGGCTTCTGGTGCGATGCCCACATAGGCCGACTCCGGATACGTGCTGGTCGCGGGAGTCGCCCCGGAGCGCGCGCCGTTCCCAAGCACCGACCCGGCGACGTGGGTGCCGTGACCGCTCCGCGTGTCGCCGGCCCCATCGCCCGTCCAATCCTGAATGACCAGGACGCGCGAATTGCCCTGGCCGTCCTGGAAGTCGGCGTGCAGGAAGTCCGGGTTGATGGAACCGCGATCCAGGCCGCTATCGCACACGGCGACGATCTGCCCGCTGCCGTGCAAGCCGTGAGTATCCCACACCTCGCGCGCGCCTAGTACCCCGGTGGCCACATCGTTCATCAGCCGCCACTCCGGCGCGCGCTCAATCCAGCGGACGCCGGGCAGCGCGGCCACCTCCGGCAATCGAGCGGGCGCGATGGCGAGTTGGAGCTTGCTATGCCAGGATGTCGCGCTCTGCTCAAGCACCGCGCCCCCCAAGGCGGCAATCTGTGCCGTGATGTCCGCCACCGGCTCGTCCGGGAAGATGCTGACCGCGACGAGCACCGGGGCATCCGCAGACGCGAGCGCGCGGTCAGCAAGCGCGGTCAGGTCAGCCGATAGCCGATAGGCCGGCTGGTAGGGGCCTATCCAGCGCACCGTGTCCAGTTGCGCCACCGCCGCGCGCGTCGCGCCATCCATCTTGACGATGAAGGCGAAGTCGGGCACATAGTCGAAGACCCGCGCGCCGGCGGCTTCGAGCGCGGCGACGTCGTCGGACGTGATGGGGCCGGCGAATTGCACCAGATCGTAGCGCGGCGCGTCATCGACAACCGCCGCCATCTGGAACGCGGGGGGCGCAGGAGGCGCGCCCTCAACCAGCGGGTCGAAGGTGTGTTGACTCAGACGGATGTGCGGCGCGGCGACGTTAGTCTGGGCTTCGGTCGGCGTTATGTCTATGCCATAATAGCGCGTCTGCTTACCGGCCTGGTTGGTAATGCGCAGGAATTGCGTCGTGCCACCCGCCGATACGCCTAGCGTCTGCGCAAGCGCGCCGTGATTGGTCAGAGCATCTTCCACCGTCAACGCGCGCGTGGTCAAATCGAGCCGCGCGTCACTCTCAATGAGCAGACTCTTGATGGCGACATCTGCGGAGGCTATCACCACGTTGGCCGAT
>SLSP01000425.1 GCA_007130345.1 Thermoflexales bacterium | reverse complement strand
CCAGCAGCGAGGTCGGGGGCGGTTTGCGCGGGTAATCGTCATCTGCCGTGATGCAGTCGGCGAAGAGATCGGTCATCGCGTGAGCCTTCAGTAGCGCGGTCAGAGACGCGCGGCTGCGGTGGGTCACGATGAAGTTCTGCCCGCCGCTGTCCAGAATGTAGCGGCAGACGCGCTGGACGCCGGGGAAGGGCGGTTGCCGGCGCGCTTCGATGGCGTGGTAGATGTCGCGGTAGCAGGCTTCCAGCGCCGCGTGCTCCAGATCGAGGTCGGCGGCCAGCGTGCGAAGCGTGTGCCCGGTCGATTCGCGCAGCAGCGCGCGCACCCGCGCCGGGGGCGCGGACGCGCCGCATCGCCGCAGCGCGACGCGGATCGCCGTCACCTTCGCGGGGTAGGAGTCGAAGAGCGTGCCCCCGGCATCCCATAGCAGGTAGCGGATAGTTGCGCCGGATCGCGCCATCAGCTTGTCGGGACGCGCGCCTCGCCTTTCCGCACAGCGAGCATCGTGACGGCGGCCATTGCAAAGAAGAAGACAGGGATCAATAGCACCATCCCGTAGTTTTCGGTGCGTTCGATGAGTTGCCCGGTGAGATTCGGCCCGGTGATGGCGGCCATTTGCGACGCGATGTAGTAGAAGCCGGTGTACGTGCCGATGTTCTTGTCATCATCCGCCGTATCCACCACCATGGGCAGCGAGTTGATGTTGACCATCGCCCAGGCGCAGCCGCCCAGCGCCAGCGCGCCGCCGATCACGTAGATGTTGGGCACCAGATAGCCCACCAGCAGCAGTCCGGCGAAGATCATCAGGCCCGTGATGATGGTTTTGCGCCGTCCTAGGCGCGCGGCGACGTAGCCACTCGGCACGGCGAAGATCACAAAGGTGATGAAGGAGACGACGGACAGCATCGAGGCTTCGTTTTCCTGGATGCCGAGGATGTTGACGCCATAGGAGGTGAAAAACACTTCGATGGCATTGTAGCCCACGAACCACAGGAAGATCGAGAGCATCAGGGGGAGCAGGCTCTTCCAGGCTTCGGGCGGGATTTGTCTCAAGCGTTCCAGGGTACTCAGCTTGGCCTCGTCCACGGGGATTTCCTCATCATCGGCGAGATGGCGCGGTTCCTTGACGAAGAAGACCAGCATCAACACGGCCGTCGCCATCAGCACGCCGCTGAAGATAAAGGGCAGCAAGATGTTGAGCGTGTACAGGTAGCCGCCCACCAGCGCGATGGTGATGCCGCCCAGGCCGCCCATCAGGTTGATGATGCCGTTGGCCTGACTGCGCAGCGGCGAGGGTGTGAGATCGGGCATCAGCGAGATCACGGGGGTGCGGAAGCCCGCCATCGTGGTGATGAAGAGGCCGGCCACGATAATGAACAGGCCCAAAGGTTGGCGCAATTCCGCCGTCATACCGGTCAACTCCGTCGGAATCATCCCCACCGCCACCGGAATCAGGATGAAGGCCAGGATCGAGAGGGGGGCCAGGGTGATGATGAAGGGCTTGCGTCGCCCGCCGAGCTTGGGTGACCAGATGCGGTCGCTCCAGATGCCGATGAGGGGCAGGAGGAAGAGGGCGACCATGTTGTCGAGCGTCATAATGGTGCCCGTCCAGGCCGGCCCCAGGCCGAAGCCGTTGGATTGCGTGGTGCGGCTGGCGTCAAAGATGGGATTGCCCGCCTGCAAGAAGATCGGGACGTAGTCATTGTACAGCTTCCACATCACGCTCGTGCCGAAAAACCCGAATCCGATGAGCAGCGTTTTGCGAATATCCAGCTTGAGTTTCTGTTCTTCCATGGGTCTATACCTTCCTTGAGGGGATTACAGTGAACTTGATCTTGGGTTGAATAACGACACCTGTTTTGAATACTGCCCTCTCAATTATACCCCACCAACCTGATGGGGAAAGTTGCAACTTTCCCCGTCCCCGGTATCATGGGAATAGACACGGGTACGTTGCAAGGCCACAGAACACACATGACCAGAATCCTCGCTATTCTTAATTACAAGGGCGGCACCGGCAAGACCACCACCGTCATCAACCTGGCGGCGGGACTCGCGCTGCGTGGGGAACGGGTGCTGGCCGTCGATCTTGATCCGCAGGGCAGCATCGGCGTCAGTCTGGGCGTGCGCCACCCGCGCACGATCTCGCACGCGATGCTCGGTCACGCACCCGCGGCAGATTGTATCGTGCCCGCCCGCGAGAACTTCGATGTCATCATCAGCGACACGGAGCTTTTTCAGGTGGAGGGGGAGCTGTGGCGCTTTAACAACGATAGCGTGGCCCGCCGCGTCCTCCACCACACGCTGAAGCCTATCACCGACTATGATTATATCCTGCTGGATTGCTCCCACGCCATCAGCCTGCTCACGCAGAACGCGCTGCTCTGCGCCCGTGAGTTGCTGGTGCCTATTGCGATGGATTATCTGGCGATGGTGGGCACGCGCCAGGTGCTCCAGACGCTCAAGACTGTCGGGCGGATTCCGGGGCATCAGTTGCGGCTGACGCTGGTGGTGCCCACGATGTATCACGTCCAATATCGCAAGGATCAGGAGGTTATGGCGTTGTTGCACCGTTACTTCGACGGCAAGGTGGCCGAGCCGATTCGCTCCAACGTGCGGGTGGCAGAAGCGGCCAGTCATCAGAAGACGATTTTCGAGTATGCCCCGGATAGCGCGGGCGCTGTCGATTACGCTCGCCTCGTGGAAAGGATCGCTAACGATGTCGGATGACAACGAGAAGCATTCCCGCGCTGATTATGCGGTGGGGGATGACCCCTTCGCGGATTTCGACCTCTCGTGGCTGGAAGCGGATACCGAAGCGATACCGGAGCCGTTGCCAGAACCGGCACCAGAACCGGCTTCAATGCCGGAGAGCAGCGCGCTACCGCCGACTTCGCCGCCATTTGCCCCTCAACCCGAAGCCCCGCCGCTCACCGCGTCATCCAACCAGGAGCTTTTCGCGTGGCTGACGCCCGGCTTGCCTCCCGACCGCGCCGCGTCACCTCCGGCGACCAAGCCGCCCCCCACGCGCGTCCAGGAGTCCGAGGCACTGGCCTGGCTTCTCGCGCGGGAGTGCCCCGCCATCGACTCCGTCGATAGCGACGAGGCTGATGCCGCGCTCGAGGCCTGGCTGAATGATGAGGAGGGTTTGTGACTCGTAGAGTCGATGGTTTTGTGAGCATTTGAAAGGAGGTCTGCTGATGAATTGGCGAAACTATATCTCCGTGGATCCCGCTGTGTGTCACGGTCAGGCATGTATTCGCGGCACACGGATCACGGTGTCCGTTGTGCTCGATAACTTGGCGGTGGGATTGGATTTGGACGAGGTGTTACGAAGCTATCCATCTCTGCACCGCGAGGCGGTACAGGCTGCGATTGCTTACGCAGCAGACCTTACTAAAGGCTGATGATATTGCGCTAAAAGCAGATAAAAACGCGCCGGGCATCTCGCCCGGCGCGTTTCTTTTGCGCGAACTTTACCCGCCGGCAATCAGATGGATGACGCGCACATCCGCGCCATCGGGGATTGCGGCGGTGTCGTAGTCCTCGTCCGGCACCACGCGCCCGTCCACGCGCACAACGAT
>SLSP01000251.1 GCA_007130345.1 Thermoflexales bacterium | reverse complement strand
TGGGCCGTCTCCCCGCGCAGACGGTGGAGGAAGTCGCTGGATACGTGGCGAAGGTGCTGGCGTATGAGGCCCATCCGCCGGAGGACTGGCAACTGCACACGCTCCTCGTCGCCGATAACGGCGATGGCTATGATGAGGGCTTTGACCGGTTACTCAATCGCCTGGAAGCCACCTTCCCCGCCGCGATGACGACGGAGAAGGTGTATATGACCGATCTCGGCTGCGCTTACGCCGGGCGCTGTCCGGAGGCTACGGAGGCCCTGCTCCAGGGCTGGAACGCGGGCGCGGGGATGCTGGTCTATGCCGGGCACGGCTCAATCCACCGGTGGGCGCACCAGCCGTTGATCTTCAACACGGAGTTGGCCGCGCTCACGCAGACCGCGAAGCTGCCCTTTGTGCTGGCGCTGGATTGTTGGGACGGCTACTGGATGTTCCCGCAGAAGTACCACGCCCTGGGCAACCGAGACGTGCGCTCGGTTAGCCAGTGGGCCACGACCGTGCTCACCGAGACCGGGGCCATCGCCGCCTACGGCCCGGCGGGGCTGGCCTACGCCTCCAGCGAGGAGCGGCTGGCGCGGGCGATGTTCCAGGCGGCCTTCGAAGAGGGCGTCCTGACCCTGGGCGATCTCACGCAGGTCGGGCGGGAGGCTATCAGCTACTCGTATGAGGCGCGCACGTATACCCTGTTCGGCGATCCCGCGCTGGTGCTGGCGTGGTGGGATACCGCCTTCATCACCCCGACCGTGGAAAGCACCCCGACCCTCGCCGCCGGTAGTCCCATCGACTTGAACACGTTGGTCACGGCAGAGATGGTGACGCGCTATGGCGTGACCTTCACGCAGACCCGGTGGAGCGCGGCGCGCGGCACAGTGGATGCGGACGGCCTTTACCACGCGCCAACACTCGCCGGCCCGGATGAGGTGCTGGCCCAACTCGGCCCGGCGACGGCGCGGCTGACCCTCGACATCACCGCTGGCGATCCCACCACGATAACCGTCAAGCCCGCGTCGCTCACGTTGCTGCCGGAGCGCACCGCTATGCTCACCGTCACTCTGGTGGATGTGTGGGGCAACGTCGCTGCGCCCGGCGCTGTCGTGACCTGGGCCACCGACGCGGGCGAGATTGACGCGCGCGGTGTGTTTACTGCTGCGACTACACCAGTCACCGGCTGGATCACCGCCACCGCCGTCATCTCCGCCGCCGAGCCGTACACGCTCACCGGGCAGGGCCGCGTCACCATCCTGGTGGATGAGCCGGTTGCGGTGGACGTTGCGCCCGCTGCGCTCACCACCACCGTGAGCAATCTCAGCACGCTCGTCGCCACGCCGGTGGATGCCTGGGGCAATCCTGTGGAGATCGAGATGACCACCGCGTGGCACGCCGATCTGGGCCAGATCGCGGCGCAACCGCCCACAACGCACATGCCGATGCCTCACGCCATCTTCACCGCGCCGACGGTGCCGGGCACGGGTCACATCACCGCCACCAGCACCTTCACCCTCGGCAATGACGCCCAAACGCACGTCCACCGCGTCCCCGTGACCGTGACGTCCGGCCCGCCGGTCACGTTGACTGTCGCGCCGCCGGCGGTGGAGGTGGCCGTGGGCGCGTCCGCGCAGTTCGCGGCGACGCTGCGCGACCGCTACGATAACCCCGTCGCGCCGACCGCGCCCATCACCTGGACTGCGGACATCGGCGCGGTCGATGCCAGCGGGTGGTTCACCGCCCCCGCGATGCCGGGCGCGGGCTGGGTAACGGCAGAGACCGAGGCGCTGGTTGGCACTAACTGGGTGCGCTTCTCGAACCGGGCGCGGGTCACGGTGACGAGCCGCGTCTATCTGCCGCTGGTGCTCAAGGGCCATTAGGTTGCTCGTAACAGATCAGTTTATGACTCTCCTGCAAGAACCCTAAAAAATCCGATTTTTAGAAACTTGATGCTACAGATAGATTTTTTGCGTGCGAAGTTTATATAGGTAGTAGGTCGCGTGTGAAAAAATCGGATTTTTGGACTTTTTTCAGGAGAGTCACTTTAACCCAATCAATTTCAGGAGGTTTGATGACCGCATCATCTGATTCACACAGTAAGGCGCACCGCTGGCGCACGCTGTTCGCGCTGGCCTTCGGCTATTTTATCGATCAGGGGCAGGGGCAAGCGATTTCTGTGCTCTTCCCCACCATCCGCGCGTTATGGGGATTGGATTATAGCGCGCTCGGCATTATCGGTACCATCAGCAACATTGTCCAGGCCGTGAGCGCGCCGATTTGGGGGTACGTTGCCGACCGCGTTTCGCGGCGCAACGTGATCTTCATCGGCACTGGCTTATGGGGATTGTGGACGATAGCCTGTGGGTTCACCCAGAACTTCGGGCAACTCCTCGTCGTCCGCGCTATCTCCGGGATTGGGTTAGGCTGTTTGATGCCAGCCACCTTCTCGCTGATGTCGGACACCTTCCCCTCCAAGCAGCGGGGCCGCGCGCTCGGCACGATGGAGGCCATTGGCGTACTCGGCATCATCGTGGGGACGCTGGGGCTGGGGATGTTGGCGACGCCGACGCTGTGGCGTTGGGGGTTCTTTATATTGGGCGGGGCCAGCATCCTCTCTGGCATCGTGGTGTGGTTTTCGATCAAGGAGCCGCCACGCGGCGCGACCGAGCCGGAGTTAGCCGGGAAAATCACCACGGAACAGGCCGCCAAATACCGCATCGAGATCGCGGATATGGCCCGCGTGCTGACCATTCCCACCGTTTGGGTCGCTATCTTGCAGGGCCTCGTTGGTTCGATGCCCTGGGTGGTGATGGGCCTGTATTTCATCTCCTGGCTGGTGGATACGCGCGGGATGGTGGAGGCGCTGGTCTTCGATCATCCGGCAGGCAGCGCCACCCTGACCTTCGCCGGGATCGTCCTGGGGACGGCGTGCAGCAACATCCTGGGCGGTATCCTGGGCGATTGGGCGGAACAACGCAGCCCCAAATACGGCCGCGCCATCGTCGGGCAAGTGTCCATCGTCAGCGGCATTCCCTTGAGCTACATCATGCTCACGCAGACGGCGGACTGGAACTTCTGGCCGTTCTTCTTCCTGTGCTTCGGCACGGCGCTGATGATCAGTTGGCCGGGGAAGGGCGCGAAGGAGCCAATGATGCAGGGCGCTGTCCCGCCGGAACTGCGGGCGACCGCTTTTGCGATGACAGCCTTTATCGAAAGCGGCTTCGCGGCGATTGCGGCCTTTATCGCCGGGAGTCTGGCCGACCGCATCGGGCTGACGCCAGCGATGGTCTGGACAATCCCCGTGCCCTGGGTGATCTGCGCGATGCTCTACTCGCTCTTCTACTGGGCCTACCCGCGTGACGTGGCGAATATGCGCGAGTTGATGTCCGAGCGCGCGCGCGAACTCGACCTGTTAGAGTGAACGTCGAGCTGATCGCGCTGACGCGCTATCTGCGCGACGACGGCTCGCCCGAAGTCCTCATCGAGCACGCGGGCCGCGTCTGCTATCGCAGCGTGGGCCATGGCAATCCCGGCGGCTTCATCCGCGAACGCCTGCGCGACGGTCACGAGAGCATCCTCGAGCACGCCAGCGCGACC
>SLSP01000191.1 GCA_007130345.1 Thermoflexales bacterium | reverse complement strand
ACTAAACGCACGCTAAAAATTCACCACAGAGACACGGAGAACACAGAGAAACCCGCGCAAAAACCTCAGTGTCCTCCGTGTCTCCGTGGTAAAATGGAAAATTCAATGTGCGGTTAGTATACCTGCGCGAGGACAAGCGTTATGTGCGGACGATTTACGCTAGGCGTGGATTTGAGCGACCTGATGGCCGCGTTCCCTGGGGTCGAATTCCCGGAGACGGTGGCGGCACGGTATAACATCGCGCCGACGCAGCCGGTACTGGGCATCCCGAACACGCGGGCGCGCAAGGCAGGCTACTTCCAGTGGGGGCTGGTGCCCTCTTGGGCCAAAGACCCGGCTATGGGCAACCGGATGATCAACGCGCGCGCCGAGACCGCCGCTGAAAAGCCCGCGTTCAGGGCCGCGTATCGCCGCCGGCGGTGTCTGGTGCTGGCCGACGGCTTCTACGAGTGGCGCGAGGAACCCGGCAGCAAGACCAAGACGCCGTACTACATCCACATGGCCGATGGGCGGCCCTTCGCGTTTGCCGGGCTGTGGGAGCTATGGCGTCTCGATGACGCCCGGCGTCCCGATGACGCCGGACTGCTCACCTGCACCCTCCTCACCTGCACACCCAACGCGCTGATCGCGCCTATCCACAACCGGATGCCAGTGATTTTGCCGCCCGCCGCCTACGACCGCTGGCTCGATCCGACGGAGCAAGCTCCCGGCGCGCTGGACGACTTGCTGGTCGCCTACCCGGATGATGCCTTTGAAATTTATCCGGTCTCGCGTCAGGTGAACCAGCCCAAACACGACACACCGGAATGCATAGAACCCACGGACTTTTGACCTTCGACTTTCAAACTTTCGACTAATGGAGGACTTATGGCAGTTGACACCCCCCTATCGCATCGCAATCTGGTGATCTACGAAGTGTACGTGCGCAATCACGGCCCCAACGGGACTTTCGCCGAGGTGGAGGCCGATCTGCCGCGCCTCAAGGCGATGGGCGTGGACGTGGTCTGGTTTATGCCCATCCATCCCATCGGGCGGGAGAACAAGAAAGGCTCCCTGGGCTGCCCATATTCTATTGTGGATTACCGCGGCGTGAACCCGGAGTACGGCACGCGCGCGGATTTCAAGCGCCTCATCGACCGCGCCCACGCGCTCGGCCTCCAGGTGATGATTGACGTGGTCTACAATCACACGGCGCACGACTCGACGCTGGTGCAAGAGCATCCCGATTGGTTCCACCAGGACGCGGATGGCGTGCCCTACTCCACTGTGCCGGAATGGACGGACGTGATCGACCTCAAGCACCCCAACCCGGAGTTGGCGGACTATCTCATCGAGACGTTGCAGATGTGGGCCGAGTTGGGCGTGGACGGCTTCCGCTGCGACGTGGCCTCGCTGCTGCCGCTGGACTTCTGGCTGGCGGCGCGAGAGGCAGTGGCGCGGGTCAAGCCCGGCGTGATCTGGCTGGCGGAGTCGGTTCACGCGGCGTGGGTGGCGTACCGGCGGGCGCGCGGCCTGCCCACGCTCTCCGATGCGGAGGTCTTCCGCGCCTTCGATATGACCTACGTGTACGACATCTGGTCTATCTGGCAGGCAGCGGCGGTCGGCAAAGTCCCCGTGGCGCGCTACCTGGAGGCGGTGCGGTTGCAGGATTGCATCTATCCGGGCAATTATGTCAAGCTGCGCTACGTGGAGAACCACGACCAGCCCCGCGTGCTGGACACCGTGCCCGACCGGGCGCGCGCGCTGGCATGGACGGCGTTCGAGGCATTCAACAAGGGCGCGTTCCTCATCTACGCCGGGCAGGAATCCGGGGCCACGCATCTGCCCTCGCTCTTCGACGTGGACAAGGTGGCATGGGGCGACTACGCGCTCCAGCCGTTCCTCACGCGCCTGGCGCATCTCAAGAAAGACCCGGCGCAGGTGGCGGGCGAGTTCGTCATCTGCGAGGCCGAACCGGCAATCCAGGCGGTGTGGCAACACGCGGACGGCAACCTCTACGGCGTCTTCAACGTCGCGGGGGCGGCGGGGGATGTGACCGTACACTTGCCCGACGGCGAGTACGTCAACTTGCTGGACGACGCGCCGGTGACGGTGGCCGATGGGAAGCTCGCGTTGCCGGAGAGCGCGCTGATTGTGCGGACGACGGCGGAGATCGAGGTCGCGCCGGTGTTCTCGCATCTGCTGGATTTTCATCTATAATTCAGGCAGGAACGGTACGCGCGCGTTCCCGCCACCATAAACTTTCACCCCACAGGCTAGAGGGCGCGGGGAGATCTTCCCGGCGGCTTCAGTGTCGTGTGGTTTATTGGCTAGAGGAGAAAACCATGCTCGTCAAAGACAGAATGACCCCCAATCCCCTGACGGTCACGCTCACCACGCCGGTGGCCGAGGCCCTCAGCTTTATGCGGCAACGCAACGTCCACCGGCTGCCCGTGCTGGACAAGAAAGGCCGCCTGGCCGGTATCGTCTCGGAGAAGGATTTGCTGTACGCCTCGCCCTCGCCCGCTACCAGCCTCAGCGTCTATGAAATCGGCTATCTGCTCTCCAAGCTCAAAGTGGAGGAGATTATGTCCACGGATGTCAGAACGATCTTGCCGCAGGCCGCGCTAGAAGAGGCCGCCAAGGTGATGGTCGATAACAAGATCGGCGGGCTGCCCGTAGTCGATGCGGAGGGCACGCTGGTGGGCATCATCACCGAGACGGATGTGTTCAAGGCCACCATCCAGATGCTCGGCGCGGGCGAGGCCGGCGTCCGCATGACGCTACATGTGCGCGACGAACCGGGCGTGCTGAGTCGCGTCACCGGTGCCATCGCCAACATAGGCGGGGACATCATCGCGCTGGGCACGCTCTACCACACAGAGGGCGTCGATAGCACGCTGATGCTGAAGGTGCGTGGCGTGGAGCAAGCCGACCTCGTCCGCGAGATGGAGCAGATCAATACCCGCGTGGTGGATGTGCGCATGATGGCCGAATAACCAGGCCCCCCTCCCGTGCGCATCGGGATCATCTCAGACACGCACAATCAGCATTACCCGCTCCGCCCGGCTTTGAAGCAGTTGCGCCGGCGCGGTATCGGGACGCTGTTGCACGCCGGGGACGTGACCAACGTGGCGACCCTGGAACTGCTGCGCCCCTTCGATACCTGGATCGCGCGCGGCAATATGGACCGCGATCCAGGCTTGCTCCAGGCCGCCGCCGAGTTCTTCGGCCCTCAGCGGATGCAGATGACACACGATCTACACATCAATGGCACGCGGCTGGCCCTGCTCCACGGCGACGCCTGGCAGACGTTGCACGACCTGATCAGTTCTCAGGAGTACGCCTACGTCATCCACGGGCATACCCATATCCCCAAAGATGATCGGGTGAACGCGACGCGGGTCATCAATCCTGGCGCTATGGGGAACACGCGGTGGTACAGTGCCACCTGCGCGATCCTCGACCTCTCTACCGGGGATATGGAGTGGCTCGAATTCTGAACTCGCGCAACGTGCCATCTCTGCTCCCCGGCCCCACCAAAACCGACTTGGAGCAATTTCCGTCAAATCACTTGACAAGGGTATCTTTTACCTCTATAATGGT
>SLSP01000240.1 GCA_007130345.1 Thermoflexales bacterium | reverse complement strand
GGCTCGCCGGTGAACTCTTTGGGGGCGTGGGCGTGGGCTTCGGGACTGAGGAACACGTCGCCGGGGCGGGCCAGAGCGGCGTGGGCGCGCGCGCGGGCCACACCCTCGCCTGTGGTCACGTATTCCCATCGGCCCAGGGAGCCGCCGACGCTGAAGATGTGAACGTCTCCGGCGGCGACGCCGATGCGCAGGCCCAGGGTCTCTCCGGCGGCGGCGTGGCCGTGCAGCGCGCGGCTCAGGGCGAGGGCGCATTGTGCGGCGCGGCGCACCTGCGAGACGAGTTTCTGCTCGCCATCGTGGATGGGCCAGAGCGCGAGTACCGTTCCGCCGGCGCAGCGGGCCACGTCGCCACCCTGGGACGTGATCTCGTCGAAGAGCTGCCAGAAGTACGAATTGAGCGCCTGGGTCAGCTTCTCCGCGCCGGATGTGCCCTCTTCCGCCAGCCGGGATACCAGCGCGTTTAGCCCGGTGATCTCGGTGTGGAGGACGGCGGCGGTGAAGCGCGTGCTGCTCGGCGCGCTGGGGGGCGCGGGATCGCGGCGCAGGTGGTCAAGAATATGGCCCGGCACGTAACCGGCTAACGTGTGCAGCATCTCATGGGGTTCCATTGGCGGTCTCCTTCAAAATGGCAAATGGCGAATTGCAAGTGGCAGACTGTTGGGGATTCCAAAATCTGCTATGGCTCTTTGTGTTGGCTCATCATCCCGCCCGCGCGGCGGTGGCGGACGGCGACGACTTCGGACAGGATCGAGAGGGCGATGTGGGCCGGTTCTTTGCCGCCGATGTTGAGGCCGACGGGGCCGTGGATGCGGGCCAGGTCGCTGGCGTCGAATCCGGCATCCAGCAACGCCGCGCGCCGCTCGGCCTGGGTCTTGCGGCTGCCCAGGAAGCCGATGTAGAAGGCGTCGCTTTCGAGGGCCAGCTTGAGCGCGGGGAGGTCGAACTTGGGGTCGTGGAAGAGGACGACGATGGCCCATCCGGGGCCGAAATCCGTCGCCTCGAAGAGGTCTTGCGGCCAGCCGAAGCGCGTGTCAGTGCCGGGGAAGCGCTCCTCGCGCAAGAAAGCGCGCCGGGCGTCGCTGACAATCACCTCGAAGTCGAGGGTTAAGGCCAGTTGCGCCAGCGGCGCGGCGATGTCGGTCGCGCCGAAGATGAGGAGCGTGGGCGGCGGCGGAATCACCTCGATGAAGACCTCGCCCTGGGGATAGGTGTGCTTGCGGGCGTGCGGGCCGGGCCAGGCGGCGGCGATGTCCATCAGCACCTCGCCGTCCAGGTCGGGATCGCCCAGGGATCCGAAGCTCTCGCCGGTGGCGGTGTGGAGCAGGTGGACGGGCGTATCGGTGCGCGAGGCGAAGGCCACGGGCTGCCGCGCCGCGATTGCTGCGATAAGGCGGTCGTAAAGCGGGTCCCAGCGCTCCACCAGCACATCGATGGAGCCGCCGCACGCGAGGCCCGCGCTCCACGCCTCCTCGTCGCTCACGCCGAAGAAGGGGCGACGGATAGCGACCTTGCCCGTGAGCACAGCCTCCATCTCGGCGACGGCGTCGCCATCGACGCAGCCGCTGCTCACCGAGCCGGCAATCTCGCCGTCGGCGTTGAGGGCCATCCGCGTGCCCGCCGGCTTCAGCGAGGAACCGCGCGTCTCCACAATGGTCGCCAGCGCGATGTCGGTTTGGCCGGCGGCTTGCCAGCGTTGGATGTCAGAGAGGATGTCTTTCATAGGGTCTCCTGGAAACAGTTAAACGTCATAAGTTGTTGTTTATGTTTATGAGCAAGTTCTCTGATGTGGTGTGGCAATCGCCAGCGAAACGGGGTGGGAATTTCTTGCTCAAGGTGGGTTTATGGGAAGTGATCGGATGCGAATCCGGTTTTCACTGATTATGAAGATAGCGCCTTGATCTAGCATCAATTTGTGCTGTGCGATTAACTGTTGGAGATAGCGATTGATATTGGCCGGGCGCATATTTTGTAGTCGAAAGATGACCACACTGGGCAATCGCGCGCCACTGAGCGCGAGGAGTTCCCCGAAGTCCAGGTCATGCGTCAGGATTATGTAGGCTTCGCGGCGAGCTTTCGCTACAATCTCCCCATCAGGGAGTTGCTCTAATCCCAATTCGTGCAGATGAATTGCGTCAATTTGTAAATCGCGCAAAAACTCTACGCTTCGGGGTGAGATCCCCATGTCGGCCAGAAATTTCATACGGGTACATGCTCCAGCGTGTAGACCGATTCATCGGCCAGCCAAGCTGCGTAGGTCAGCGCGGCATGAATATCCTCGATTTCCAGGTAGGGGTAGCTTTCCAGGAGTTCTTCTTGGGTCATCCCGTTGGCGATCAGGTTGAGGACAAGAGAAACGGTAATCCGCATCCCTCGAATACACGCCCTGCCGCCTTTCACCTGGGGGTCAAATGTGATGCGCTCCAGATTAAACATTGACAGCACCTCTCTTTGTATGGGTTTAGGCTGTGATGCCCGTGCCTACGGCGTATCCGTCGGATCCCAGGTGATGTGATCGTCGCAGTCGAAGGCGTCGAGGCGGGCCATGTCCTCGGCGGTGATCTCGAAGTCGAAGATGGCCGCGTTCTCCTGGATGTGGTCGCACCGCGCTGACTTGGGGATGACGACGACCTCGTGTTGCAGCGCCCAGCGGATGAGCACCTGCGCCGGGGATTTGCCGTAGCGTTCGGCAATCTCTACCAGGCGCGGATCGCGCAAGTACTGGCCTTTGGTCAGCGGGCTGTACGCTTCGAGCTGGATGTCGTGCGCGCGGCAGAAGTCCAGCAGCTCGCGCTGGTAGAGCCACGGATGGAATTCCACCTGGTTGACGGCGGGAACCACCTCGGCGTGGGCCAGCAGCGTTTCGAGGTGGCGCACGGTGTAGTTGCTCACCCCGATGGCGCGGGCCTTGCCCTCGGCGTAGAGCTTTTCCAGCGCGCGCCAACTCTCATCGCGCAGGTCAGAGACGGGCCAGTGGATGAGGTACAGATCGACCACGTCCAGGCCGAGCTTCTGGCGGCTGCTTTCGAAGGCGCGGAGGGCGCGGTCGTAGCCGTGATCCGAGTTCCACAGCTTGGTGGTGACGAAGACCGCCTCGTGGGGGAGATCGCTCTGGCGCACGGCCTGGCCCACGCTGCGCTCGTTGCCGTACATGCTGGCGGTGTCGATGAGGCGATAGCCCGTCTCCAGCGCCCAGGTCACGGCATCGATGGCCTCCTGGCCTTCGCGGGCCTGGTAAACGCCGAGGCCGAAGAGCGGCATCTCGACGCCGTTGTTGAGGGTCACGGTGCTTTGGATGGTTAAGGTCATAGCGTTCTCCTTGTTGGACTCCCTTTGCCGGGTCTGTGTGTTCGTGGATACCTTCAGTATATGAGGATTTGGTGAGAGCACAACGTCGGGTTGGGGGTCTCCGGGGTCGTCCGTCAAACATCATGCGTCAAACGTCAAAACCATGCTGATTCTAATGTAAAAGGGCAATACCGCAAAAGTCACCCTGTTTGGGACACGGATAAACACAGATTTCACGGATAAAACCAAAAAAATCCGTGTTTTTCCGTGTAAATCCGTGTCCTTACTTGAAATCAACCGGGGACT
>SLSP01000092.1 GCA_007130345.1 Thermoflexales bacterium | reverse complement strand
GCTGTACTAGTTCAGCGCGGCATAAATAATTCCCCAGTTGAATATGCTCCAAGGGGAACGTCAGTTCCCCGTTACGGCGTATAGTCGCGGATCTGACGATCCGCTCTGAGCAGGGCTAACTGAGGGGGATCCGCCGCCTGTACTAGCTCCAGTATAGCATAACTCCACTCACGCGAGGATCGTATCCCCATACTTGAAGTGCGCCGCGCACGCGCCCTCCGCGCTGACCATGCACGGGCCGACCGGGGCGCGGGGCGTGCAGACGCGCCCGAAGAGCGCGCACTCGTCCGGCGCGAGGACGCCGCGCAGCACCTCGCCGCACCGACAGCCGGGCGGCTCCGGGCGCGTGGTAACGGCTACCGGGAAGCGGCGTGCCGCGTCGCGGTGGGCCAGACTCTCGCGCAGGTGCAGGCCGCTGGCGGGAATCTCGCCGAAGCCGCGCCACATCGCCGGGCCAACGGCGAAAGCGCGTTCCAGCATCGCCTGGGCCGCCGGGTTGCCCTCCGGTTGGACGCTGCGCCCGTAGCGGTTGATGACGGCGGGTGCGCCCGCGCGCGCGGCTGCTACCAGCGCGGCGATGGCGCTCAGGATGTCCAGCGGTTCGAAGCCGGCGACGGCGCACGCCATCCCGTACTCTCGCGGCAAGAAGTCCCACGCCTGGCTGCCGATGACCGCGCTGACGTGCCCCGGCCCGATGATGCCATCGAGGGCCACCTCGCCCGCGTCGAGGATGGCGCGCATCGCCGGCGGGGTGAGCTTGTGCAGGCTCAACACGCTGAAGTTGGGCCAGCCCTCGTCCTCCGCCTGGAGCAGCGTCGCCGCGATGCCCGGCGCGGTCGTCTCGAAGCCCACGCCCAGGAAGATCACCTCGCGGGCGGGATGTTGGCGGGCCAGGGCCAGCGCGTCCAGCGGGGAGTAGACCACGCGCACATCCGCGCCACGCGCGCGGGCCTCCTGGAGCGTCCCGTGACTTCCGGGGACACGCAGCATATCGCCGAAGGTCGCCAAGATGACGCGGCCTCTCAGGTCGGGCGCGTCCGCCAGCGCGATGGCGCGATCCAGGTCGGCGGCGGCGGTCACGCAGACCGGGCAGCCCGGCCCGGAGTGCAGCGCCACCTGGCCCGCCAGCATCTGTCGCAGCCCAAAGTGGAAGATGGCGTGCGTGTGCCCGCCGCAGAACTCCATCAGGTGGATGGGCGGCGCGGCGGCGGGTATCGCCCGGCGCATCTGCGCGATCAGTTTACGGGCCAGGGTGGGATTACGGAATTCGTCGATGTATTTCATAGGGTTCGTGTTGGTATCTGTGGCGTGAAACGTGAAACGTGAAACGTCAAACGTCAAACGTCAAAACTTATGACTCTACTGAAAGCACCCTAAAAAATCCGATTTTTCAGAGACTTGATACTAGATATAGATTTTTCGCGTGCGAATTTCATATAGGTAGTAGGTTGCGTGTGGAAAAATCGGATTTTTGGACTTTTTCAGGGGCTCACTTATGCCACTTGACCACCCGCTTATTGCCGTGCCAAAAGCACCACGGACGACCTGGCGCCCGCGCGATAGTGTGGCCCCGGTATGCGGGCGGCTTCTTCCGGCGGGGTAAAGTCGTGCGGCGCGGCGAGGGTGGTGTCTACCACACGCACCCAATGTGCGTCCTCCGCCAGCGGCGGTATCTCGAAAGTCAGGGGTTCCCAATAGGCGTTGAGCATCACGTATAGATGATCGCCGGCCTGGGGATGGCGCAATTCAAACGCCAGCGCGTGCGAATCGCGGCCCCAATCCGGCGCGTGGCGCTTGACCCCGTGCCAGATGAGGTGCGGGCGGTCGGCGTCCGCGCCGATGGTCAGGTAGGTGTCCTGGCGGAAGACGGGCAGCGATTGGTTGAGGGCAATCAGCCCCTGGACGAAGCGCAGCAGGTCAGCGTGGCGCTCCACATCGCGCCAATCGAACCAGGCCAACTCGTTGTCCTGACAATAGACGTTGTTGTTGCCCCGCTGCGTGTGCCGCACCTCGTCGCCCATCAAAATCATCGGCGTCCCCTGCGAGAAGAACAACACGGTGAAGAAGTTCTTGATCTGCCGCAGGCGCAGCGCCGCGATTTCGGGGTCGAGCGTCGGGCCTTCGACGCCGCAATTCCAACTGTCGTTGTGATCCGCGCCGTCGCGGTTGCCCTCGCGGTTGGCCGCGTTGTGCTTCTGATTGTACGAGACCAGGTCGTTGAGCGTGAAGCCGTCGTGGCTGGTGATGAAGTTGACGCTGCGGTCGGGCAGCACGTACAGGTCGGGGCTGCCGAGGAGTCGCGCGGCCAGCGCGGGGACGGTGTCGCGGTCGCTTTTGACGAAGCGGCGCACTGTGTCGCGGTATTGGCCGTTCCACTCGGCCCACCGGTGGCCGATGAACGTGCCCACCTGATACAGCCCGGCGGCGTCCCACGCCTCGGCGATGATCTTCGTCCCGGCCAGCACCGGGTCCGACTCGATCTCCCACAGAATCGGCGGGCTTTCGAGCGGCTCGCCCCACTCATCCCGCGCCAGCACCGAGGCCAAGTCGAAGCGGAAGCCATCCACATGCATCTGCGCCACCCAGTGATGCAGGCAGTCCATAATCAGCCGCCGCACGATGGATTGGTTGGTGTTGAGCGTGTTGCCGGTTCCCGTGTAATTGGCGTAGCGCGTGGGGTCCTTGTCGTGGATGTAGTACGCGCGGCTCTCGAAGCCCCGGAACGATTGCGTCGGCCCGGTGTGGTCGCCCTCGGAGGTGTGATTGAAGACCACGTCGAGGATGACTTCGATACCGGCGCGGTGCAGGGCCTTCACCATATCGCGGAACTCGTTCACCGGGCCGAGCGGATGGCGATCCGCGCTGTACGCGCTGTGCGGCGCGAAGAAGCCGATGGGACTGTAGCCCCAGTAGTTGGGCAGGCCACGCGGCGCGTCCTGGGGATCGAAGTGTTGCACGGGCAGCAGTTCCACCGCCGTGACGCCCAACTCGCGCAGGTAGGGGATCTTCTCGATGACGCCGGCGTAAGTCCCGCGCTGCTCGGCGGGCAGGCCGGAGCTAGGATGGCGCGTGAAGCCGCCGACGTGCATCTCGTAGATGACGGTCTCGGCGTAGGGGCGGCAGAGGGGCATATCGCCCTCCCAATCGTAGGCGTGCAGGTCTACGACGACGCTCTTCATCGCGTGGGCGCAATTGTCGCCGGGTTGCCGGGCCGCTTCGCGCCGGTAGCTGTCGCCCATCACAATGCCGCGCGCGTAAGGATCGAGTAGGAGCTTGGCGCCATCGAAGCGCAGCATCTCCTCCGGGATGTGCGGCCCGTGGACGCGGTAGCCGTACAGTTGGCCGGCCCCAATCCCCCGCACGAAGACGTGCCAATAGTAGAACGTGCGGTTGGTCTGCGGATCGAGGGGGATGACGTGACGCGGCGCGGCATCGTCGGCCCCGTCGAAGAGGAGCAACTCCACGCGCGCGCAGTTTTTGGAGAACACACAGAAATTCACGCCCCAGGGATAGACCGTCGCGCCGAGGGGAAAACTTTGTCCGGGTAAGACATCCAGTAGCATTGTAGCCTCCGAGGTGAATGGCAAATTGCAAAT
>SLSP01000049.1 GCA_007130345.1 Thermoflexales bacterium | reverse complement strand
GGATTTTTCCTATATGTAGTGGTCTGTGCGGTGAGCCGCAAACTCTAGGCGATAGTTAGTCACTCAGGGTTTCAAGCGCAATTGGGCCTTCAAATGGGAAAGTTGTTTCGCCCCCGTTCCTAAATATCACGGCGGCCCTTTTTTAGATACACGCTGTTGTGTTATGCTGCCAGTTCTTCTTGAAAGATGCGCCACACGGCACGCGCGGCCTCTTTCCACGAGAACCGCCGTAGGTTAGCGCGGCCTTGTGCTACCAGATGTTGGCATAGCGGGGCGTCGTCCAGTAACCGCCGCATCCCCGTCGCGATAGCTGCCGTGTCCAGCGGATCCACCAGCAGCGCGCCTTCTCCGGCGACCTCCGGCACGCTCGACGCCGCGCTTGCCAGCAGGGGCACCTCACACGCTTGCGCCTCCAGCACCGGGAAGCCGAAGCCCTCATAGAGCGAGGGGTACGCGAAGAGGCGCGCTCCCGAAATCAGCGCGGTCTTGTCCTCCCCTGCAATGTAGCCGGGGAAGCGTACCCGCCCCTCGACGCCGGCCTCGCGCACCTGCGCGTGGATGTCCGCCTCACACCAGCCGGCTGGCCCCGCCAATACCAGCGTCAGCGCGGGGTGGTGGGGGAGCACCTGCGCGAACGCCATCACCAGCCGGGCCAAGTTCTTGCGCGGTTGGATGCGGCCCAGATAGAGCACATAGTCGCCGGGGATGGCGTATCGCGCGCGTACCTCCGCCAGCCGGACGGGATCGCGCACCGGCGCGAGGTCGCTGTCATAGCCGGGGTAGACCACGCTGATCTTGTCTGCCGGCGTCCCGTACTCGCGGGTGATGGCGTCGCGGGTGGCCTGCGAATCGGCTAGCACGCGCGAGGCCACCCGCGCGTTCCACCGGGTGCTGACATCCAGGTACAGGCGTTGTCGCCAGGGGTGCGCTTGCGGGAAATAGCGATAGCCCACGTCGTGGATTGTGACTACGGTGCGCGCGGGCCGCACCGGGGGCAGGACGTGGGCCGGTACAAAGAGGAGGTCGGGGGGATGACGCGCCATCTCCCAGGACAGGCGCAGATGCGTCCACAGGCGTGGGAAGGGCATCACGCGCCACTCGGCGGAGCTTAGGGCCGCCGGCACCGGGGCGGAGGTCGGGGGGCTGCGAAAGTACAGGCGCACGCGTTCCGGCGCATCCGCCTCGGCCAGGAGCGCGCGGATCAGGTGATAGGAGTACGCCTCGGTGCCGGTGGGGGCGATACTGACCGCCCGACTCGCGTCGATACCGACGACGCGAGCGCGCACGCTAGAAGCGTTGGCGGCGCAGCGCACGCACTTCTTCCAGCACCAAATCCATTGAGGCGCGTGCCTCGATGGGGGCCGGATGTTCGGCGACCCAGGCCATCAACGCTTCGCGCGCGCCATACAGCGCGGCGGGATCCGCCGGGTAGAGCTGTTCGTCCATACCCAGGGGGATGACTTCGGCCCCATCGAACGCTTCCATCCAGGTTGCCCAGGGCACCACCTCGAAGGTTTCCGCGAAGTCGGGCATCGGCAGCCACAGCACCGGCTTGTCCTTGTAATTGGTCATCTGTTTTAGATCGCGCTGCATCCGGCGGAGAGAGGCCACGCTTCGCTCGCAGGTTGCTGGCAGCCAGATGGGCAACAGCGCGGCCAGCGGCGTTGCTGCGGGCGCGACCTGGGTGGCTGTCTCCAGCAGCACGCCGCGCGGCTCCACATCGTTGCGCGCCATCAAGCGTTGCCACACGCGGAAGGCGAGGTAGCCGAAGTAGTCCGGGTGCGCGCCTTCGAGCGAGACGAACTCGTAGGCGTTTTCGCGCGCGAAGAGGGCGACGCGCTCGTGCAGCGGCGGCAACGTCCCCCATTTGGATTCCGACATATTGAAGGCCATCGCGCCTTTCAGTCCCCAGTTGCCTACGGGCTGCGCGCCGGAGGCTTGTTGGAGGGCCATGATTTCGGGATGCTCGCCTTCGATAAAGTCGCGTCCGTCCAGTGACCCCAATCCGCCGACCTGGAACCAGTGGCGCTCGCCTATGAAGTAGACCGGC
Organism: Thermoflexales bacterium; assembly: GCA_007130345.1. GTDB lineage: Bacteria > Chloroflexota > Anaerolineae > B4-G1 > SLSP01 > SLSP01. The sequence continues at coordinate 11,485 of SLSP01000049.1, read as the reverse complement.
CAGGGATAACGACAATCCACAAAGATGATGGTGCCGCCCGGCTTGAGGTTCTGATAGATAAATGCCTGGTAAGCCTCCGGCAAGTCCAACAGTTTGTATTGCAAGCGATTGATATGCTTGATGAGGAAGCGGTCATGCAGGGGATCGTAATGGTTGATGACGGCCATATCCCGGTTGCGACGCAGCACCCGACTGGCAAGCTCGGCCCCCTCATTCTGGTATGCCTGGACATCGTCCAGCGGTGCGGCACCCCGGAAGTTGCTGGCGAAGTGCTGTGTGAGGAACGGGACACCCAGCGCGGTCGCCAGATGCGCCACGCCGCCATTGGGCGCGCCGATGATCATAGCGTCCCACGGCCCTTCCACGTCGTCGTAGAGCGAGATCGCCCAGGCCGCGAGGTCGTCCACGCTGATGCGCCGCGCCCACATGGGATCGACGCCAAAGGAGGCGATGATGCGCTCTACCGCTTTGATGGCGGCTTTCTTGCCGCCTAGCGTGACCAGGCGCAGGGCGCGCTGGTGCAAGGGGGTGAGGTTCCAGACATCTACGAACTCTCCGTGCAGCGCTGCCGCGACGGAGCGCATCGTCACTGCGGAGGAGTCCTCGCGGCTGATAGCTTCCCAAGCCGGTCGTCCAGGTCGCTTTTCCATAAAGCCTCCCGGTTACAGCGTCACTTCGATCAGAGGAATGGGGATGAAAATTAACACGTAGATCAGGATCAGAATCCAGCCCAACAGCCGCCGGCGTCCATCCAGGGGCGTCAGGTCATTCAGGGGCGGGGGATGACGGGGGCCGAGCAGCGATCCGAGCATCCCCCAGACCACCCACGTCACGCCGGCCATGTTTCCCAGGAACAGCAGCAGTCCGCCCCATCCAAAGAGCAGGAGCAGATACGCCCGCGCGACCAGCCAGGCGCGGCGTCCCCACATCGCGTAGGCGACGTGCCCGCCATCAAGCTGGCCGATGGGCGAGAGGTTGAGCATCGTCACCAGCAGCCCGGCCCACGCGGCGAAGGCCATGGGGCCGCCCACGCTCGGCGCGGAGAGCCAGACATCTTCGCCAGTGTGGGGATCGGGCAGAACGCGCCCGTGGATGGCGTATTTCGCGCCTAAGTAGAGCAACGAGTTGCCCTCCTGGAGCAGGAGCAGCGGTTGGCCCTCCGGTACGTCGATGAACATATCCGGGGAACCCACCTCTGAATAGGCCAGCCCTATGAAGAGCAGCGGTATGGCGATAATCAGGCCCCCGATAGGGCCAGCGGCCCCGATGTCGAAGAGGGCTTTGCGGCTGCGCATTGGCCCGCGTTGGACGATGACCGCGCCCATCGTGCCCAGGAAGCTGAGGACGGGCAGGGGGATGAAATAGGGGAGGCTGACAGGCGAACCGTGTCGGCGTCCCACAAAGTAGTGGCTGAATTCGTGAAAGATGAGGATGCCGAGCAGCGTCGCCGCGAAGGGCACGCCGCGCCAGAGATCAAAGCGGCCTTCCATCCCCATCTCGTTGAGCGCGCCGGTGAGCAAGACCGCCAGTGCCGTGAGCACGAAGAGCACGGCGTTCACCCACACCTTGCCCGTGCGACCATCGGGCACGCCGGGGATCGCGGTGAGCCGGTGGATTTCCGCGTCGCCTTCGAGCATGGGCGTGTAGCCATGCGTGGCAAAGCGCGTCACGATTTCCTCAAAGCGGTCATTTTGATCGCCGGATGTCAGCAAGCCGCCAAATCGCACGGTGGGGTAGGCCCCGTTCTCCAACACGGTCACATCCTCCACCGTCATCAGGCCGTGCAGCGCTTGCCGCAGGCGGTAGATCATCGCAGATTCGGCTGAAGGCTCATAGGTCAATGCAGTCATCGGTTCCTCTCTCCTCGGTCATGCTCTGCGCCCGTCCTGGACGAGTCCACCACGTTATGCCGCCCAGACCGGCAGCTACGCTTAAGTTCAACCACACATCCCATCGCAGAGGCCCTAGCGTTGGCGCGGGATCGCCACGCAACAACGTCAGTCCGGCGATGCCGAGCGCGTAGCCGATCAGCGCCAGCGGCGCGCGGGTTGCGAAGCGCGCGCTGACGATCATCAGCGCGGCGGCCCACAGCCCACTCCAGAGCTGCACGGCGTATCGGGGGACGTTCTCGTGGTAGAGATTGGGCGCGTCGCGTACCATCCAGCGCAGCAGAGGGGGCGCGTTATGCGCCGCGCGTCCCCAGGCGCAGCCCCAATCCCAACAACTCCACCAGCCGCCCGCCGCCACGCAGAGCGCGGCCGGGGCGAACAGCGCGATGACGTCGCGCCAGCGATAGCGCATCCGCCAGGCCCACAGGCTGGCGACCAACGCGCCGCCGGCCAGCGCGCTGCTCCCGTGCATCCCGCCGACGCGACGCAGCGCGCCCATATCCGCGCCGCGCTGCGCGAAGTAGGCCGGGTGCTGGGCCACATAGCCTAGCCGTCCGGCCAGCAGCGCGCCTCCCGCGATGAGCCACACGCCATACAGCACGCGGCGTCGGGGCAGATGGTGCGCCGGAGCGCGCCACGCGATCCAGGCCAGGGCTAATGCCACGGCTGTAGCTATCCTGATAGTGAAAAGCGGTATCCACCATGGGCCAATGCGCATTAAGAAGGAAGTATAGCACAGCGTGACAGAAAGAACAACAAAAAATCGGCCCCCCTGGGGCAGGGGAGCCGAACTTGGCGATAATGTCCAGGACATCAGGTGAGTTGGTAACAGATCAGTCTCATGAGCACGCTTGCTCACAAAGCTGACGTGTTAAGTAAGGCTGATGCCCCAGGCGACAGGTAAACCCTTACGTCAGTTCGATCACCGCGCCGGCGCTTTCGAGTTTGCTCTTGGCATCCTCGGCGACCTCTTTGCTGACCGCTTCCATCACGTTGGTGGGAGCGCCTTCTACCAGGTCCTTCGCTTCCTTGAGACCCAGGCTGGTGAGTTGCCGCACGGCCTTGATGACCTCGATCTTCTTGGGGCCGAAGTCCTTCAACACTACGTCAAACTCCGTCTTCTCTTCCTCTTCTTCCGCAGCGGCGGCAGGCATAGCGCCCATCATCGCTACCGGAGCAGCCGCGCTGACGCCGAGTTTATCCTCAAGCTTCTTGACGAGTTCCGCAGCCTCCATCAAGGAAAGCGCGCTGATTTCCTCTACCAACTTTTCCAAATCTGCCATCTTAAATAAACCTCCGTTTATAATCTGAATTTTTGACCAGGATGCGGCTGCTACGCCGCGGCTTCGGCGGCAACTCCGCCACCTTCTTCCAATTTATCCACGTAAGCCTGGAGCACATTGAGCACTTGGCGGACACCACTAGCAACAACCCCCGCCATTTGTGTGGCCGGAGCATTGATCGTGCGTAGCACCTGACTCAATAGAACCTCGCGGCTGGGCAAATCGGCAATGGACAGGGTTTCATCGACGGAAAGGATACGCCCTTCCATCAAACCACCTGTGATGGTGAATTTCCCCTCTTCGGATTCTTTGGAGAATTCTCGGAACATCTTCGCCATCGGCGGCACGTCCTCGTGACAAAATGCCACGAGCGTGGGGCCGGTGAACAGATCTTTGGGGAATTCCAGCCCTTGCTCTGTAAGCACCAGCTCGATCAGCGTATTTTTGACCACGAAGACCTCGCCTTGCTGCTCGCGTGCTTTATGCCGGAGAGCTTGCATCTGCGGCACAGAGAGCGCGCGGTAATTCGCCATCACGACACCGTTGCTGGTGGTTAGTTGTTGCCGGTATTCGGTAAGTAATGCTTCTTTACGAGCGCGTGATATAGCCAACCTTTCTCACCTCCTTTTGATAGGATAGCACACTTTGACAGCGTGCCGGCGCAAATAAAAAGTCCTTGCGCCAACCGACGCAAGGACCAGAAACGCTCTATCAGAACGTTATACTCATTCCGGTCTTGCCTCGGCAGGATATTAAGCGTACATGCCCCTGCTGTCTTCAGCAGACAGAAAACCCAATGGAATTGTTAATGTAATCTCAGTTAGTTTAGAACCGCGCTTCTAACGCCAACGCTACTGCCGGATCAACTTTGACACCCGGCCCAATTGTGGGCGCCAGTGTCACCCGCCGCACGAACAGACCCTTGGCGGCTGGCGGGCGTGCCCGGCGAATGGTGTCCATCACGGCGGTCATGTTATCCAACAACTGCTCACTAGGAAAACTGACCTTGCCGATGGGGCAGTGGATGTTCCCCGAACGATCCAGGCGGTACTCCACGCGCCCGGCTTTTTCTGCGTCAATGACGCGCTTCAGGTCTTCGGGTTGCACAACCGTTCCGGTTTTTGGATTAGGCATCAAACCCCGGCGGCCTAGCACACGTCCCAATCGCCCGACTTTGCGCATCATCTCCGGCACGGCGATGGTCACGTCAAAGTCTACCCAGCCATCCATAATTTTCTGGATGCCTTCGTCGTCGCTGATGATGAAATCCGCTCCGGCCTCCTCGGCCAGGCGCGCGGCCTCGCCAGCGCCAAAGACCAGGACACGCACAGGCTTGCCCAGGCCGTGCGGCAGACGCACCACGCCCCGGATTTGTTGATCGGCGCGGCGCGGATCTAGCGTTGTGCGCAGATGCAGTTCTACGGTGCCGTCAAAGTTTGAGTAGCTGACCTGTTTTACCAGATCAATGGCTTCATGAGGTAAATAAACCCGGGTGGGGTCTATTTTGCTCACAGCCTCCATATATTTTTTGCCGTGTTTTGCCATAACTTTCTCCTTCGTGGTCTTGACGGGGGTGCCCCCTCCCACGCAAAAGGGCCTCTTAAGTTAAGAAGGCTAACTTTCGATCACAATCCCCATACTGCGCGCGGTGCCTGCGATCATACGCTCGGCGGCATCAATGTTGTGGGCGTTGAGATCCTTCATTTTGGTTTCGGCGATCTCGCGCAATTGTTGCTTCGTGATGCGCCCGACCTTGTCCCGGTTAGGTTCTGAGGATCCCTTCTCCACGCCAGCAGCTTTGCGCAGCAGGTTGGGGGTGGGCGGCGTCTTTAACTCAAACGTGAAAGACGAGTCGTGATATACAGTGATGACTGCCGGGATGACATTGCCCACCAGATGCGAGGTTTTCGCGTTATACGCTTTGCAGAATCCCATCAGATTGATGCCATGTTGCGCCAGAGCGGGGCCAATCGGCGGAGCCGGATTCGCCTTGCCGGCGGGGATTTGTAATTTCACTACAATTTTAACTTTTTTCTTCGCCATTCTTCAACACTCCCTCAATTGGGTTTCCATCAACTGCCAGGCAGTTACGCTTTTTCTACCTGTAGAAAATCTAATTCTACGGGCGTTTCGCGCCCGAAGAAAGATACCAACACGCGCACTTTTGTGCGTTCCTCATCAATATCGTCAACCACACCGATGAAATCGGCAAAAGGCCCTTCGATGATGCGCACTTTTTGTCCGAGCTTGAACGTCGCGCGAATTTGCGGGGCTGCCGCTTCCATGCGCCGCAGGATGCCTTGAACCGCTTCATTACGCAGCGGGGTGGGGTTGTTGCCCATACCCACAAAGCCAGTAACGCCGGGTGTGTTGCGGACTACGTACCAGGAATCGTCAGAAAGCACCATCTGCACCATGATATAACCGGGATACAGACAGCGCTCGACGTTGCGTCGTTTGCCGTCTTTAATTTCGATCTCTTCTACTGTGGGGACGACGACCTGGTAAATGAACTCTTGCATCCCCATCGATTCGATGCGCTGCTCAAGGTTGTACTTCACTTTGTGTTCGTAACCGGAATAGCAGTGGATAATGTACCACGCGCGCGGATCCGCCTCGGTGAAGCCGTCGCCTTCCGCGAAGGGATCGGGCAGGACGCCGCCCATCTCCTCTTTGGCATCGGGCGCATCAACTTCTTCGCTGGCTTCAGCAGCTTGATCCTCATCCGTTTCATCAGCGATGAATTCGGATGTCTCCAGCCCAAAACGTTCAAGGATAGATTCCGGCGAGATTTGGATGTCCTTGATCGGTAGATCCAAATCGTCATCTATATCGAAGATTTCGCCAGTTTCTTCCTGGATGTGTTCTTCATCCATAAAAGGATTACGCCTCTTTTTCCTGACCGATTAGATACGCGGAACCTAGAATCGCTATGACTACAAAAACGCCAAAGACGATGAACAGGATGTTGCCGGTAACGATATTGCTTAACAGCCAACCGAAAAAGAAATCCAGCGCGCCCAGGAAGATCGCCATACTGATCGTGGCGACCAGCACGATTTTGGTCATAGCCCAACCCTGTTCGAGCGTGGGCCAACTGACTTTGCGCATCTCCGCGCGTGTCGAGCGATAGTACGCCACGATAGGGTTGGTCTTCTCAGTCTTAGTCTTGGTCTTGGTTGTAGCCTTTTTCTCGGGATTGCTCACAGACAGCCTCCACCACTAGCTAACATTTTAAGACACCGCCTGTATGGGCGGTGTCTTGGTTCTTCAAGGCAGGCGAGGCAGGAATTGAACCCGCAACCTACGGTTTTGGAGACCGTTGCTCTGCCAATTGAGCTACTCGCCTACGTTCTCCTGATTGAGGGGCTTGTCCCGCTCGCTTGAACGCCTCCCCTGAGCCCATGATCAGATTTGAACTGATGACCCCGTTCTTACCAAGAACGTGCTCTACCGACTGAGCTACATGGGCTGGTTAGTGGGCAGTGAGGGACTCGAACCCCCGAAGGCGTATGCCAGCTGATTTACAGTCAGCCTCCTTTGCCGCTCGGAACAACTGCCCTTAAGAGCCGACGGTGGGAATCGAACCCACAACCCTCCGCTTACAAGGCGGATGCTCAACCGTTGAGCTACGTCGGCGTGTTGCGATTATAACACACCCGCACTTTGGGTCAAGGGGATCTCCACATCAGCAAAGGCTAGTATACACAAAACGAAAGATTTGTCAACCGGCGGTTGGCGCGCTTCCTGGTGATGCTAGGGTGAGGGGATGTCCCAGCGCATTTGGAGGCCGTTCTCGGTGAAGGTGTAATGGCCGTAGAACAATGGCCCCGGCTGTAGAAGGCGGGGCAGTAATGTGAACAGGTCTTCCACCAGGGGGAGCGTCTGCACGTCGGTTTGCTTGATCCACTCCGGGGTGCCTTCGGGGGATGGACGCGGCGTTGTTCCGGCCGGAGCTTCTCCCAGGAATACGGCTAACAACACGCCCGGCGGCTCCGGCAGGGCGACGTGAATCAGCGCGCGCAAGTTCAGGTGGCGCGGTTCTATGCCGGACTCTTCGCGCAGTTCGCGCAGCGCGGCGGCATAGAGGGTCTCTCCCGCCTCGACGTGGCCGCCCAAGCCGTTGTAATGGTTCGCCCACAGCGGTTTGTCAGGGGCCCCGCGCAATAAAAGTATCTCGTCCTCACGGGTCAGGAAGATCAAGGTGCGGGGAATGAGGCTATGGCGTGGGAATTTCTGGCGTTGATCTTGAGGGCGCATAAATATCATCTCCATAGGTCAGGATCAGGGTATGGACTGCTTCAAAGGTGAGCCACCGACTTGGATGGTAGATGCGTTCTTCTGAAAGCACCGGGGTGGCTTGCATTTTGCGCCAGCGACCCTCGACTGTCTGCAAGTCTACCATGTAATCCAGCAAGGTGTGGAACCGGTGATGCTGGCGGTAGGAGGATTGTGCTAAAGCGCGGCATAACTCCACGACATCCGATTGATAATAGCGCGGAAAGGTGGGCTGGAGCCACGAAGAACCGATGTGCAGCAGTTCATAGATGGCGCTGGTGAGTCGCTCGCACAAAATGTTGATGGCCTGGGCGTCATCAGCAGTGCGCTGGTCCGCGGGGATGCTGAGCAGGGCGAGCAGCGCTTTCACTAGGCCGTCGTAGCACGGCCCGCTTGCGATGGGGCAATCCAGCAGCGCGGGGCGCAGCACGATGGCCTGGCGCAGCGCGTGCCACGCCGAACGCGCGCGCAAATCTTCTCCAAATCCGAAATGCCATAGGATTTGGAGGGCCATGCCGGTGTAGCAGAGCCACGGCCCATGCTCTAGCGTTTCCGGCGAAAAGCCGCCGTCACTGCGCCGCCCGCGGTCGAGGAGGTTTTCGCAGGCTGCTTCGACCTCTGGGAACGGGGGGGCACCGAGTTGGGTCAGTAGGTAGAGCGTGCCGAAGTTGCCCAGCGCGCTGCCGTAATACGGGTTATCGCGGCGCGCCCAGAAGTGATACCCCTCCCAGTGCGAGCGCAGTTCGCGGATGGGGGCCCACGCCAGCAAGCGGTCTTGCTCGGCCAACAGCGCGATCTCCGGCTTGCGGAAGATGTGGCGCAGCGTCAGCAGCCGCGCCGAAGGGTTCCCAGGGTCCAGTAGCCAGGGCACCGGGTCGCGTTGTAACCGCTCCAACCAGCGCTTTGTGGAGGGCAACGGCGTGCTCTATAGCTTATAGCCGATGGTGCGCAAGAACTCCTTGCGACAGGTGATCCCGGCTTCATCCTCGACGCCGTTGGGCTTCACGCCATCGATGACGCCCAAGATGCCGCGCCCCTGGTCTGTTTCGGTGATAATCACCTGGGTAGGGTTGGCGGTGGCACAGAAGATGCGCACCACTTCTGGCACGCGCTTGATGGTATTCAGCACATTGATGGGATAGAAGCCTTCACCCAGAAAGAGGATGAAGCTGTGCCCCGCGCCGATTGCCAGCGCGTTCTCTTGGGCCAGCGCCACCAGCGCGTCATCGGTGCCCGTCCAGCGCACTAGGGCCGGGCCTGACGCTTCGCAAAAGGCCAGCCCGAACTTGATACCGGGCACGGCTGACACCAACGCCTCGTGGATGTCATCGACGGTTTTGATGAAGTGGGATTGTCCCAAAATGAAGTTGATGGGTTCCGGTTTCTCAATGGTTACGACATCTAGTTGTAGGGGCATAAGGTCTCCTTAAATTTGGTTAGACTATGACGCACCTTGACTGGGCGGGGAATGGCTGCGTGCCACCCTTGCCAGTTTAACATAGCCCGCGCGCAAAAGCAAACAACGCGAGGTTTTTGGGCCTCGCGTTGTCATTCGGGGCAGATTATGCCGCAATGCCTAGCACGGCGTTGATATTGGAGAGGAGGTCTTTGGGGCTGAACGGTTTAGTGATGTAGACCTGCACTTTGGCGATGTGTTCACCAAGCACCCGGTCGATAGCCGCGTCCTGCGCGGTGATCACAATGACGGGAATGTGTTGTAGCTCAGGGTCGGTCTTCATCTGCTGGTAGACGGCCCAGCCGCCCATATCCGGGAGCATAATGTCCAGCAGCACGAGGTCGGGTTTCTCACGGCGGATGGTTTCCAGCCCCACGCGCCCTTCTCCGGCTGAGAAGAGTTCGAAGTTGCCGCGCCGCAGAATGATAGCAACGATTTCTACCATATCAGGATCATCTTCAATGTAGACGACTGTGTAGGATTGGCCCTCCACCATAGAAGCCTCCTCAATGTGCGTTTTAGGGCTAGAGAAACAGCGCCGGGATATCGAGTCCCGGCGCCGGATCGGTACGTGTTGAATGGGGTTGCCGGCCCGCGATTTGGGTGGGCTTCAACTCACTCTTGGATACCCAGGACTTTGTTGACGCTGGCTAACAACTCCTGGGGGCCAAAGGGCTTGGTTACGTAATCGTCGACCTTGGCGATATGCAGGCCCAGAACCTTGTCGATGCTTTGGGCTTTGGCTGTCACCACGATGACGGGAATGTCCCGCAGAGTCTCATCCGCCTTCATCTGTTGGTACACTTCCCACCCATCCATATCCGGCATCATCAGGTCGAGCAGCACCAGGCTAGGTTTGATTCGGCGGACTGTTTCCAGCCCGTCGCGCCCGCCAACCGCCCCGATCAACTCGAAGTTGCGGCGCCCCAAAATGAGCCGAATCAACTCGATCATCTCCGGTTCGTCTTCGATACAGACAACTTTAAGCTTTTCCTTAATATCATCAGCCACGAGGCACCTCCAGACTTGCTTTCTCAATTTAAGTTTAGCATAACCCTTGAGGATGTCAATAAGGCGCAGTTCTTGTGTGAATTTGCGCACACGCGAACCCGGACTACAAAAGTCCTAGCGCGTGGTTGACAGCCAAGAGCTTTTTTGTATAATGAAATGGCGTTGCTCATTATGCCAGGAGCAACGCATCATATTGAGAAAAATTTAGAAGGGAGTGATAGTATGCCAGCCGTACCGAAGAGACGAATCCCCCGCAGTCGGCGTGATCGCCGACGAGCGAACAGTTATCCAACCGTGTCGTTACCCAACCTTGTTACCTGCGAATGTGGTAAATTGGCGCGTCCGTATCACGTATGTGCTTTCTGTGGCTCATACCGAGGACGCCAAGTGATCGAAGTTGAGGAGGAATAGGCCAGGGGGCGATAAATGAGCACGGCGTTTTTATTCCCTGGGCAGGGTTCCCAATATGTGGGGATGGGTGGCGCTTGGTACCGGGCCTCGCATGAGGCCCGGACACTGTATGAACAGGCCGACGCGCGCTTGGGCTATCCGCTCAGTGCCAAATGCCTGGACGGGCCAGCCGCAGACCTGAACCGCACGGAATACACACAACCGGCCATCTTCCTGACCTCGTTGGCGATGTGGGCCGCCGCTCAAGCGACCTTGCCCGCACCGGTTTACGTTGCTGGTCACAGCCTGGGCGAATTTGCGGCCCTTGTCGTGGCCGGTGTTTTGACGTTCGATGCCGCGTTACAGGTGGTGGCGGAACGCGGGCAACTGATGGCCCGCGCCGGAGAGCACGCGCCAGGAGGTATGGCGGTGCTTCTGGGCGCTTCTGTCGAGGTAGCGTCCGCCCTCTGCGCGGCGGCCACCGAGTCGGCGGGCGAGCCGTTGGTCGTGGCAAACGACAACTGCCCCGGCCAGGTCGTGATCTCCGGGGCCAGCGCCGCGCTCGAAGCCGCCGCCGAGCAGTCCCGCGCGTTGGGCATCCGCCGATTCCGGCGCTTGCCTATCAGCGTGGCCCCGCACAGCCCCTTGATGGCCCGCTCACAGGCGGAGTTCGCGGAGTTGCTCCAGACCATCGCCATACACCCCCCGCAAATCCCGGTGGTGATGAACGCTACCGCCGCGCCGGTGGAAACGCCGGAAGCGATCCGGGAGGCGTTGCTCAAGCAGTTGACCTCGCCGGTGCGCTGGCGTGAGAGTTTGCTATGGATGCACGCGCGCGGCGTCGAGCACTTCATCGAGATCGGGCCGAAGAATGTGTTGACTGGCCTGGTACAGCGTGCGGTCGGCAAAGACGTTGTCGCCGAGGCGTTGGACGACCGCTCACCGGAGGTGGCGTAATGCCCTTAACGTTAGCGGGTAAAATCGCCCTGGTGACGGGAGGTTCGCGCGGCATCGGGCGCGGCATCGCCCTGGAGTTGGCGCGGCGCGGGGCCGCCGTCGCCGTCAACTACGTGCATAGCGCGGAAGCCGCCGCCGAGGTGGTGGGCGAGATCGAGGCGGGGGGGGGGCGGGCGGTGGCATTGCAGGCCGATGTGGGCGACTTCGAGGCTGCTGCGACG
>SLSP01000534.1 GCA_007130345.1 Thermoflexales bacterium | reverse complement strand
TGCGGATGCAGCGCCACCAGCGCGGCGACGGTCAGCGCGCCGCGCCGGTCGCCCAGGGCCTCGTAGCCCAGGCCCCACGCCGCGATTACCGTCGCCAGCCCGAACAGCAGCGAGGTCAGCCGCGTGACGCGCACCGCCAGCACCGCGCCGCGCCAGGGCCACGCCTCGCGCGTGGTGTGAATCAGCATATTCTTGTTGTCGGCCCGCGTGCCGGGAGCCTGATAGCCGAAGTGCGGATTGCCCCACCAGAGGTCATCCAGGTCATCATCGGGGAAGGGCGCGCGCAACAACGCGGCCACGCCGTAATAGAGCGGCGGCTGCGCCACCTGCTGATTGGCCCCGCTCACATCGCTGTCCATCGGCGGGAGGCCGCGCTCCTCGGCGATCCAGCGGACGTAGGCGTAATGCCAGACCTCGTCCGGGGCCTCGAACAGCGGCGTGGTCAGGCTGTGCATCAGCACCAGCGCGGTAAAGAGGGCCAGCAACACCGGCAGGGGATGCAGCGCGCGGCTTTTCAGCGTCACCGATAACTTTGCAGCCTTGTGCGCCGAAACGCTCGGAGTCCCCGTCTCGGGGACGGTTTCAGCAAGCCTTGCGCGGTTTAGCCGCCCCCGAGGACGGGGGCTTAGAGCTTGCTCATCAGACTGAACAGTTACCTTCACTGGGTCTCCGGGGCGCGTTCCAACAAGTGCGGCGTGGTCGCCTGGATGGCGATGGCCCCCAGGGAGGCGGTGATGACCACCGCCAGCACCGCCAGCGCCAGCATCGTCGCGCCGGAGGCGATGCCCATCGCCAACGGAATCCCGCCGATGGCGGCCTGCACGGTGGCTTTGGGCGTGTAGGCGATGGCGGTGAAGATGCGCTCCTTGCGCGTGAGGTCGGAGCCGCGCAACGACAGCATTACGCCGGTCGTGCGGGCCAGCAGCCCGGCGGCGATGATGACCAGTCCGGTCAACCCGGCCTGCCAGGCCACGGCCAGGTCAACCTCCGCGCCGATGAGAATGAACAGGAAGATCTGCGCGAAGAACCACACCTGATTGAGCGCGCGTTCTTGCTGCGCGGCGAGATCGCGGCGCCGTTCCAGAAGGACGAAGCCCAACGTCATTACGCCGAGCAGCCCGGCGAGTTCCAGGGCTTTGCCGAGGAGCAGCGCGGCCAGCGCGCTGGTCAGGGTGAGGCCGATGGCTTCCAGGCGCGTCAAATCCAGCCGCCGGAACAGCGCGTCCAGGCCCAGGCCGAGCAGCGCGCCGAGCAGGATGCCGCCGATAATCTGTACCGGAATCCACGCGACCTGGAACGCCAGCGATTGCCCGGCCTGAGTCGCCATCCCCAAAAACGCGGTGAACAGCGTGATCGCAAACACGTCATCCACCGACGCGCCCGCCAGCACGAGGATAGGGACGCCGCGCTTCATCCCCCATCCCTCCGCCTTCAGGTTGAGCATCGCGGGGACGATCACGGCCGGCGAGACCGCCGCGATGATGAAGCCCAGGATACCGGCTTCCACCCACGGCAGACCCAACAGCCAGTACGCCATCCCCATCACCGTGAAGCCTTCCAGCAAGCACGGGATAAAGCTCATTTTGATCGCTGTAGGCCCGATCTGTTGGAGCAGGTCCTTTTCCAGCCCCAATCCGGCGCGCAACAGAATCACGACGAGCGCGAGCATACGGATGTCCGCCGCGTTGCGCATGATGGCCGGTTCAATCCAGTCCAGCCCGTAAGGCCCGATGACAATGCCGACGATAATCATGCCGAGCAATCCCGGCAGGTTGAAGCGGGCGAACAGCCGGTTGGCGATTAAGCCCAGGATGATGATGAGCGCAATACTGAAAATCATATCAGTGTACCTCCAAAGGTAGAATGAGCGCGTCCTCAAAGACTCGCGGGCCACGCGCCAAAGGGACGCGGACGCCGTCCACGCTGTAGAGTCCCACGCGCAGCGCGTAAGTTCCGGCGGGCAGCCCCGGCAGCGGATGCGCGTCGGCGATGAATTCGCCGGGAACCCAGGTGAACGTCGCCCGCGCCCCTTGCGCGGGCCAGGCGTCGTGTTGCGCCGCGAGGGGCGCGGGCGCGTCCGGCGCGGTGACGTGGACAAACGCGCTGTAGGCCGCGTCGGTGCTGGCGGTGGCCTGCCAGGTGAGCGTCAGCGTGAACGGCTGGCCCGCCGCGACGCGCTCCGGTTCCAGGCGATAGCCGCGCAACCGCGCGAAGCCGAAGTCGTTCTCCGGCACGGCGTGCAGATCCGCCGGAGCCTCAAAGACGCGGGACGCCGCGATGCGGGCGGGCGGCCCGTGCCAACTTGCCACGTCCGGCGAAGTCGATAGCGTCACGGCGAGCGGCGCGTCCACCGCGAGCGCGCGGCACGCGATGGGCAGCGAGAACTGCGCGGCGAAGCGGTCGCCCGGTTGCCACTGCGCCGGGTCGCCGGGCGGGAGCGTGAGGGTGACGCCCTCCGCGCCCAACGCGATGCGGGCCGCGAGCGTGGTGGTCAGCGGCATCGCCACATCCCAGAACGTCTGCCCATTGAGCGTCTCGCAGGGACGCGCGGCCGGCCGGTTCAGCCCCGCGCCGAGCAAGCGTAGCGGCGCGTCCCCTGCAACAAGGATAGCGGGCGTCATCCCCTGCGGCAACTCCGGCGTCTGCGTGGGGCTGGCAATCTCCACCGTCCCCACAGCGATTGCGGATGCAGTCTGCTCCCAGGCATAGAGGGTGAGCGAGAGGTCATAGGTGCCGGGCGGCGTCCCCGGCGGCAGCGTGATCTCGAAGGGGCCAAACACCGGCACATGCGCCGTCCAGCGTCCGGGGCGATAGTCCCCGCCGCCGGGCGGATTGTCGAGCCGCGCCCAGAGGTGGCCCTCGGCATCATAGACGCGCAAGGATGCCTGGTAGAAGCGGTCGGCGTGGCTTTCGGGATGCGCCGCCGTCCACCAGGTGTCTGCGCGCAAGGGCGCGTCGGCGGGCAGTGGGCCTTCTGGCAACCTGATGCCCCATAGGGCGAGGTCGGGCAGCATCTCGATGGCGGGCCGCTGTGTCGTCGGCGGCTCCGGCGGGAAATCCGGCGTCCGCGTGATGTGGAAGCGGCGCAGGCCCAGGCCGTGGAACGCGGGCGCGGGTAACTCCGCGCCCACATCGCGCAACAGCGCCGCCGTGACGCCAGTGGGGTCGGTCACGTCGGCGAGCCAGTCCACCAGCCACACGTCCATCCCGGCGCGCAAATGCTGATTGAGTACCGGCGCGGTGTTGGCGTAGTGCTGCACGTTGGTCACGTCCAGCAGGTCGTCGTCGGGCAGGCGCAGCACGGCTTCCCTCCCGGCATAGTAATACCATGTGGGGAAGATCGCGCCGGTTTGCAGGATGACCAGATCGCCAGGGGCGCGGTGCGCCTGGACGTAGGCTGTCAGTCCGCGCCAATCCGCGTTGGCGAAGGTCGGGTCGGTCAGCAGGTTGAGATTGGCCCAGAGCAGCGGAGCGCAGGCCAGCGCGGTCGCTAATCCCAGGCCGAACTGGGCCGCGCTCCGGCGGCGAGACGCGCGCCATCCGGCGACGACGCCCCACGCGCCGGCCAGTGCCAGATAGGGGGCTGGCGCGAAGATGACCGCGTGGCGCAGGC
>SLSP01000233.1 GCA_007130345.1 Thermoflexales bacterium | reverse complement strand
CTAAAAAATCCGATTTTTTAGAAACTTGATACGAGATGTAGATTTTCCGCGTGCGAATTTCATATATTTAGGTGGTCGCGTGTGGAAAAATCGGATTTTTGGACTTTTTTCAGGGGACTCATCTGTTACAGAAAGTGACACCTACGAGTACACGTTCAAATGTTCTCACGTTATGTTCCCAGGAGGTTACTATGTTGAGAAATATCGGGCCGATGGAACTGATTGTCATCCTCTTTCTCGCGCTGCTGCTGTTTGGGCCAGAGCGATTGAGCGACCGCTTCGGCGATTTGGGCTCTGCGCTGCGCAGTTTCAAGGAAGGGCTGCAAGGGGATTACACGGCCACCAACCAGCAAGAGACCGATAACTCGTCCTGACATCCCCTAATGGATCTCTTTGGTAATGTTGGCACCGGGGAATTACTGGTACTGATTCTCCTCGCGCTGTTGCTGTTTGGGCCAGAAGATCTTGTTAAGATCGTGCGCACGTTCAGAAAGTATACTGAGCAAGCCCGCCGCGCCTGGAATCGTCTGACCGCCGAGTTGGAGTACGATGTGCTTTCCGACGAGCTTCAGGAGATGTTCCAGGAACCCCACGCCTCGGCTATGGATGCGCAACAGGAATTGCAGACTATCGCCGACCTTGTCGTCGAGGAGACTGCGGTGCCTGGGCCAGAAACCGAACCGGATCCCCCGCTTTCTTACGGGCCGTGAGCCACGATGCCGCAACCACGCTCCGACACGATGCCCCTCCTCGACCACATCCGCGAGTTGCGCAAGCGGATCATTCGCGCGCTCGTTGTGTGGATCGTCATCACGCTGCTGCTCAGTCTATCCGGGGACTTGATCTTCAACTGGCTCATATCGCCATTGGACGAAGCGCTCCAGTTGATCGTCCTCAGCCCTATCGAGGCCCCCATCCTGTACTTCAAAATGGCTCTGGGATTGGGGTTTGGCCTGACGATACCCTATCTGCTCCTGGAGATGTACGGTTTCGCCGCGCCGGGCCTGCATCCCCACGAGCGACAGGCGCTCAAACTGGCCGTGCCCGGCGCGCTGGCCCTCTTCCTGTTGGGCGTGTTATTCAGCCTGTACGTCCTCATCCCCCTGAGTATGCCGATGTTGACCGGGTTCCTGGGCAACATCGCCACGCCCATCTACTCCCTGGCCGAATACATCGGCTTTGTCACCACGCTGATGGTGTGGATGGGCCTGCTCTTCGAGACCCCGCTGTTCATCTACGTCCTCGCGCGCCTGGGGTTTGTCACGCCGCCGCAACTGCGCAAGTCCCGGCGGGTCGTGATCTTCAGCGCCGCCGTGATCGCCGCCGTCGTCACCCCCACCCACGATCCCATCACGATGATGATTGTGACCGGGCCGTTCATTTTGCTCTATGAGCTAGGTATTTTGCTGTCCGGCGTGGCCGCCCGGCAAAGGAAAACGTGACGCGGCGTGAAACGTCAAGCGGTGGGGAGATGGTACATGGACGCGAAGACTACCGTTAGCAAAATCATCGGAGGGCTGCTGCGGCCTCGCGCCGTGAACCTGCCGCCCATCCTGTGGCTGATATTGGCCGTAGGCATCCTCGTCTTGCTCCTGCCATCCCCTCCGCCCGCCCCCATCATCCGCGAGACGGAGCGCGTCGTGGTGGCGACGCCCACGCCGGGGGCCGCGCCGGTCAACCCGGCAGAACCCGCGATCACGCCGACGCCCATCGGCAGCGGCGGCACGTTGGCCTTCTCGATGCGGAATAAGGGCAACAACGACATTTACCTTATCTCACAGAACACGGGCAATCTGCTGCGCCTCACCTTCGACCCCGGAGAGGACCGCGATCCCGCGTGGTCGCCGGACGGCAAGCGACTGGCCTTCGCCTCGCGCCGCGCCGGGAACTGGGACCTGTATATGATGGATATGACGACGGGCACGGTGTTGCGCCTGACGCGCACGCCCCACTTCGAGGCCGGCCCCACCTGGTCGCCGGATGGCCTGTGGCTGGCGTATGAGAGCTACGTGGACGGCAGCCTGGACATCTACATCCGCAACGTCGAAAACGGGCAGACTATCCGCCTGACCGATGACCCGGCCCCTAACTATTCGCCGGCCTGGTCGCCCGATGGTCGGCATATCGCCTTCACATCTTACCGTGATTTTAACAAGGATATTTACGTTATTTTCCTGGATGACGGCAGCATCCTCAACGTCACCAACACGCCACACCAGGATGAGGACTATCCCACCTGGTCGCCCGATGGCGTCTATCTGACCTACTCTGCTGGCGTGCCCGGCGATGAGACCATCTGGATGCTGCCCTTCGACAAGGACGCCGTCGCCACCGGGGAGCTGCGCCCGATGCTCTTCGGCGTGGGCCGCGAGCCGGCCTGGTCGCCCGATGGCACGGCGATGAGCTTCATCTTCCAACGCCAGCTCACGTCCTACCTCATCGCGGCGAACACGCGCGGGTGGGGGCTGGCGCAGGAGGGCTACAGCACCACCGATTGGATCGGATCGCCGGCCTGGACATCCGCCACGCTCGATCCGGAGATGGAGGCCCGCTTGCAGCGGTTGATGGGGGAACCGGAACCGCCGCTGTACACCGAATTGCTGATCTCCACCGGTGAGCAGTACGATCTGGTGGGCCTCCCTAACGTCAACAACAGCAACCACGTCCACAGACTCAGCGACCGGGTGAATGATAGCTTCAACGCGATGCGCCAGGCTGTCTACAAGGCCACAGGGTGGGATTACCTGTCCATTTTGGGGGATTCCAGCCGCTCGATGAACCACACGCCGCGCCCAGGTCAGGGGCGGATCTCGTGGCACGTCTGCGGGCGCGCGGTCGATATCAACCAGGGTTTTCTGAGGCAAGGGCAGCTCGAATTGGTGCGCGAGGACGTCGGCGGCGTGACCTATTGGCGCGTTTATATCAAGGCGCGGGAGCAGGACGGCAGCCTGGGGGAACCGCTGCGCGTCGCGCCCTGGGATTTGGCCGCGCGCTCGCGGGGAGGAGCCGCCACCGTCGAAGGGGGCGAATTGAAGGCAAAAATCCCCGAAGGGTACTACGTGGACTTCACCACCATCGCCGCCGACTACGGGTGGGAACGGCGTAACGCGCTCCCCAACTGGCGGCGCTCCTATTACGACATCGAATGGTGGCACTTCCAGAAAACTGAGGGGATGAGTTGGTACGAGTGTATGCTTGAAATCTACCCCGAAGAGGCCATTCTCGAATCCTACGGCGTCATCCCCTGGTGGGCCAAGCGCCCGGAGTGGGAAGTGCAGAGTATGCCGTGGTGATGCCTGGAAGGAAACGGGCCTGACAATAGCGCGGGCACGATAGCTCGTCAAACGTCAAGATGACGCCGTAAGACACGCGGTCTCTGCATCCCAAACGCATCCAGCACCTCCCGACATCGGGAGGTGCTGGTGTTTCGTGGCCGGTCAGCCGGCTGAAGTCCTCACAATGTCCCTCCGCCCGCCACAAACACGCCGAGCGCGACCACAAATCCCGCGACGAACGCGGCGATCATCCAGCCGAGCGTGCGCGCGTACCCCGGCGGTTCGATCCAGCCGGCGGCGTCCATCTCGCGGATAGCCGGGTACAGCCGCCAGTAGAACGT
>SLSP01000126.1 GCA_007130345.1 Thermoflexales bacterium | reverse complement strand
CGGATTGGCAATCCGACTTACGGCCCACGTCCTCGAAACGGGGACTCTGAACTGGCTGTTCACAAAACTGAAGTGTTACAACGGGCAGTTTCCGTCCCCTTGAGACTTGAATTTGTTTATTCGTGGCCCGCATTCGTTGTCAGTCGGCTTAACCCTGAGCGGTTACATCTTTTTGCCATTTACCATTTTCAGGAGGTTGACGATGAAATTCCCATACGGTATCAGCGATTTTCACGACATCATCACCGAAGGTTACGTTTACATAGACCGCACAGCGCATATCCGCACGATTGAGAACACCGGCAAGCAACTGCTGTTTCTGCGCCCGCGTCGTTTCGGCAAAAGCCTGTGGCTTTCGACGTTGGAGAATTACTACGACGTAGCCCGTGCGGACGAATTCGCGACGCTGTTTGGGCATTTAGCCATCGGCCAGGCCCCCACGCCGCGCCACAATCAATACTTTGTGCTCAAGTGGGATTTTTCGGCGGTGTCGCCCAGCGGGGAGCCAGAGGATATCCGGCAAGCTCTGCATAATCATATCAACAGTCAGATCAAATTCTTTGTCAATTATTATCAACCCTGGTTCGATGAGCCGGTGGAGCTAGATCGCGCGGATGCGATCTATTCCTTCCAAATGCTGTTGGCCGCGTTGCAACGCGCGCCTTATCCCCTGTACCTGCTCATTGACGAATACGACAACTTCGCCAACGAGATTATGATGGGGCCGGCGGAAGTGCGGCAGGAACGCTACAAGGCGCTGCTCTACGGCGAAGGCGCGCTCAAGACGGTGTTCAAGACGGTCAAGTCGGCGGCTTCCGGCCGGGGGTTAGATCGCGTGTTCATTACGGGCGTGGCCCCGGTGGTGTTGAGCGATCTCACCAGCGGCTACAATGTCGCCGAGACCATCGCGCTCAAACGCGAACTCAACGCGCTGTGCGGCTTCACTGAGGCGGAGATCGCGCAAACGCTGCACACCATCGCGGCGGCGGGCCAACTGGCGGAGGCGCAAGTCCCGGCGGCGTTGGAGATGATGCGCACCTTCTATAACGGCTACCGCTTCAGTTATGAGGAAACCGACCTGATCTACAATCCCACGTTAGCCGTATACTTCCTGAAGCATCTGGCGCAATATGGCGAGTATCCGCGCGAGATACTGGACGTGAACCTGGCGATGGATCGCAACAAGCTGGCCTACATCGCGCAGTTGCCCAACGGGGCGCAGTTGCTCCTGGACGCGCTGCAAGATGCCGAACCGCTCAGTCTGGTGCGCCTGGCGCAACGCTTTGGCGTGGAGGATGTGCAGTACACGGTCAAAGATACCACCTTTATGCTCTCCCTGCTCTACTACTTCGGCATCCTGACCTTGTCCGGCTACACACCGATGGGCAAGCTCACGCTGCGCATCCCTAACCTGGCGGCGCGCAAACTGTACGTCGAGCAGGTGCAGGACACGCTGCTGCCGGCGGGCCAGCAAGACGCCATCGCCCGATTAGCCGAGGCGTTCTACACCGGCGGCGATCTGGCCCCGCTTTGCGCGTTTGTGGAACAACGCTATTTCAAGGTCTTCGACAACCGGGATTACCGTTGGGCCAACGAGTTGACCGTGAAGACCGCCTTCCTCACGCTGCTCTTCAACGATACCTTCTACATTATGGACTCCGAACCGGCGTTGGAGCGCGGCTATGCCGATCTGGTGATGCTGGTGCGCCCCGATATGCGGAAATACGCGCTGCTGGACTTGCTCATCGAGTTCAAGTATGTCAAACTGAGCGACCTGGGCCTGAGCAGCGCAGAGGTGCGCGATTTGCCCCCCGCCGATCTCGCCGCCTTGCCGCTCGTCCAGGAGCAGGTGACGGCGGCGCGCGCGCAAGTGCGGGGCTACCGCCGCACCCTGGAGGCGGTGTATGGGGACAAGCTGCGCCTGCGCACCTACGCGGTGGTCGCGGTGGGCTTCGAGCGGTTGCTCGCGGTAGAAGTAGCCGACCTATAATACGGATCCAGTCATACCATACGCCTCCCTTCCTCGTGGAGGCAATTTTGATGTGAGGTGTCTATGACCACAGAAAAACCTAAGCCTACGGCTCAACCGCCGGTTCGCAAAAACGTCTTCGCGCTGTTGGTGGGGGTGCTGCTCCGCCCGAAGGTCACGTTTGGCTATCTGAAGGACAACCACAAACGTGCTTGGTGGCTGCCCGCGCTCCTCGTGCTGGTGTTGAGCGTCGCGCCGCTGTGGGCCGCCGCGCGCCTCCCCCCCGCGATGCCGGAAATGTTCCCCTCTGACCCGTACATGCGTGAGATGCCGGGGGTCATGCCCGGCGGGATGCCGGGCGAAATGCCGGTGACAGCCCCCACGTCAAGCGGCCCGAATCTGCTCCAACTCGGCGGGACGCTGCTCGGTTTGCTGGCGGCGTGGCTGCTGTGGGGCGGCGCGCTCTATCTGGCGAGCGTCTTCCTGGGGCGCAGCAGCAGCTTCGGGCAGATGTTCCGCCTGGTGGTGTGGACGTGGTTGCCCTACGGCGTGCGCGGGTTGCTCCAGACCGCCTACATCCTGGCGACGGGGCAAGCCATCGTCAACACGGGGCTGTCCGGCTTTGTGGTGGACAAAGCGGCGCCTTCCCTGTTCCCCCCGGGGCCGGGGCAACTGGCGCTGGCAAGCATCCTGGGACAAGTGGATGTCTACACGCTCTGGCAGCTTTTCCTGGTGAGCGTGGGCCTGATGGCCTTCACCAATCTCACCCGCCGCAAAGCCTGGACGGCTGCGCTGACCATCTGGATCGTGTTCGCCCTGCTCGGCATCGTCCCGGCGATCCTCGGCGGGATGTTCGGCAGCATCGGCGGCGGGGGGCCGTATGGCTGAACCGGCGGCCCCCATCATCCACGCGCGCGACCTGCGACGCGAGTTCGTGATGGGCGAGCAGACCGTCCACGCGCTGGATGGCGTGGAGCTTGAGGTCAACGCCGGGGATTTCCTGGCCGTGATGGGGCCGTCCGGCTCCGGTAAATCCACGCTGCTCTACCTGCTCGGCGGGTTGGATCGTCCCACCGCCGGTGAGATTTGGGTCGGCGGGCGGGATGTGGCGCAGTTGGACGAGAACGACCTGGCGATCTATCGCGGGCAGGAAATCGGCTTCATCTTCCAGGCGTTCCACCTCATCCCCACGATGACGGCGCTGCAAAATGTGGAATTTCCGATGATCTTCAACCGCATCCCGCCGGCGCAGCGCCGCGAACGCGCGACCGCCCTGCTGGAGCGCGTGGGCCTGGGCGACCGGATGGCCCATCGCCCCACCGAGCTTTCCGGCGGGCAGCAGCAGCGCGTCGCCATCGCCCGCGCGCTGGCGAATGATCCCCACATCGTCCTGGCCGACGAACCGACCGGCAACCTCGACACGCATACCGGCCAGGAAGTGCTGGACTTGCTCACCCGCCTCAACCGCGAGGAGGGCCGCACCATCATCATCGTCTCCCACGACCCCTCCGTGACCCACTTCGCCACACGGGATGTGCATTTGTTGGATGGTAAGGTAATGTAGAATTTGGAATGTGGAATGTAGAATGTAGAATTTGGAATGTGGAATTTGGAATCAAGGATTACGAAGACCATTCTCAATTCTCAATTCT
>SLSP01000062.1 GCA_007130345.1 Thermoflexales bacterium | reverse complement strand
CCTAGTACAGCGCGGCGGAAGTCCCTCCCCAGTTAGCCCCGCTCAGAGCGGATCGTCAGATCCGCGACTACGCGGCGAACCGGGGAACTGACGTTCCCCTTGGAGCAAATTCAACTGGGGAATTATTTATGCCGCGCTGTACTAGGATCAAGTTTCTAAAAAATTGGAGTTTAGTCAAAGGGTTAGCTATAGCTTGAGGAGGGCATTATGTTAAAACGCATTGCAGTGTTGACGAGTGGCGGCGATGGGCCAGGGCTGAACGCCTGTATCCGCGCCGTGACGCGCGAGGCTATTCAAGAGGGCGCGGAGGTCTTCGGCGTGCGCTGGGGATATTCGGGCCTGGTCAACGATGACATTTTCCTTATGGAAAGTCGAGATGTGGGCGGGATTTTGGGCCGGGGCGGCACCTTTTTGGGCACGGCGCGCTGCCCGGAATTCAAGGATTTGAAGGTGCGCCGCACCGCGCTGCGTCACATGAATCAGAAGGGCATCGAGGGCCTGATGGTGATTGGCGGGAACGGCTCGCTGGCCGGCGCGTTGGCCCTGCACGAAATGGGATTTCCCACCTACGGTATTCCCGCGTCCATTGATAATGACATTGACGGCACCGGGATGTCGGTGGGCGTGGATACCACGCTCAACACCATCCTCGACTCGGTGGATCGCATCAAGGATACGGCTTCCTCGCATCAGCGGGCGTTCCTCATCGAGGTGATGGGGCGCAACTGCGGGTACCTGGCCCTCGCCAGTGGCCTCGCCGGCGGGGCCGAGTTGATCCTGTTCCCGGAGCGCGAAGGCCCCTCGTTGGAGAAAATCTCGGACGTGGTGGTGGAGGCGTATGTGCGTGGCAAGCACCATTGCATCATCGTCATCGCCGAGGGCTGGCAACCCGGCACAAAGGCCGTGGAGCAGCATCTCCTGGATCACAGAGAGGATTTAGGCTTCGAGGTGCGGGTAACGGTGCTCGGCCACATGCAGCGGGGTGGGCGGCCCTCGGTTTTCGACCGCCTGCTGGCGACGCGGATGGGCGCGTTTGCTACGGATAATCTGCTCAATGGCGAGAGTGGCTGTATGGCCGCGTTGCGCGGCGGGCAGATTGAGTCTTTCCCGTTGGCGGAGGCGGTCAAGCAGCTTCGCCCCCTGGATACGCGGATGTTGAAGCTGGCCGGCGCGATGGACTGACGCCGCCACTTGGCGCGCAAAACCGGCCCCACTGGGGCCGGTTTTGTCTTGGAGCTTGGCTACTCCTATCGGTCGCGGCCCAGGAGTTGCTGCGCCAGCGTTGCGAGCGCGGCGTGCGCCGCGCCGCGTCCCTCGGAACGTTCCAGTGCTCGCATCGCCGCCGCGTGATGCCGCGCCGCGAGTTCCTCGGCGTAGGCGCGACTGCCACCGCGTTCCAGCAGCGCCAGCGCGTCCGCGATGTCCGCGTCGGTCAGCGTGGGGCGTTGCAGCAGATGGCGCAACTCTGGGCTGTGGCGCATCCCGTGAAGGATGGGCAGCGTCTTCTTGCGGCGGCGGATGTCCGCGCCGACGGCTTTGCCGGTTTGCTGCGTGTTCCCCCATAAGCCGAGCAAGTCGTCCTGCATCTGGAACGCCAACCCGATCTCCTCGCCGAAGGCGCGCAACGCGGCCACGCGAGCGGGTGGCGCGGCGGCTATCAGCCCGCCTAATTCGCACGCCAGCCCGATGAGCGCAGCCGTCTTCCCCCCGATCATCGCCAGATACTCCGCCTCGGTGACGGCGTCCCGCTTCTCGAAGCCGATGTCGCGGCACTGCCCCTCGGTGACGCGGAGGCTGCCGGTGGTGTACTGGCGCGTCGCGTGCAAGACGACCTCTGGCGCGATGTCTGGGGTTGGCAGGTCGAGCATCGCCCGATAGGCCAGCGCGAAGAGAGCGTCCCCGGCGTTGATGGCTTGCGCTTCGCCCCAGAGCGTCCACAGGGTGGGGCGGCCCCGGCGCACCTCGTCGCGGTCTTCGAGGTCATCGTGAATCAGCGTGAAGTTGTGCAGCAGTTCCACAGCGGCGGCGGCGGGCAGGGCGTGTTGCCAATCCCCGCCTTGCGCTTCGCAGGCCAGGAGCAGGAAGATGGGGCGCAAGCGTTTGCCGGTCGGCACATCGGCGGGCCGGAAATCGGCATCGGCCCATCCCATGTGATAGTGAAGCATCCCGTAGAGCAGCGCGGGCGCATCCGCGTCGGGAGCGAGCACCGCGCGCATGGTCGCGTCCAGGGCCGGGAGATACCGGGTGAAGGGGTTCATAGGGCCTCCGATTAAGTGGGTGCGTGAAGCAACGGGGTCTCTTTGAGGGCCGCGATGGTCTGCGCGCCGACCGCGAACATCGTCACCTGGAGTTGGCGGCGGATGATGTCGATGTGACTGTAGAGCGATTCGGGCGTCGTCGCGGCGGTGCGCAGCAACGCGCCCGCCATCGAGGTCAAGTCCGCGCCCAGGGCCAGCGCCTTGGCGATCTCCACGCCATCACGCAGGCCGCCACTGGCGATGAGCGGGAGGGACGGGGCCGCGTCGCGCGCCATTTGCAGGCTCTGGGCGGTGGGGATGCCCCACTCGCGGAAGGTCTGGGCGACCTGGCGTTGATCGGGTTTGCGCTGGCGGTGCATCTCCACCTGGCTCCACGAGGTGCCGCCGGCTCCGGCCACATCCAGCGCGGCGACGCCGGCTTCCAGCAGCCGGTGGGCCGCCCGCGTGGAAAGCCCCGCGCCCACCTCCTTGACGATCACCGGGACCGAGAGCGCGGCGCAGACCTCGGCGATGCGCTCCACGAGGCCGGCGAAGTTCGTGTCGCCTTCGGGCTGGAGGGCCTCTTGGAGCGGATTCAGGTGCAAGTGGAGCGCGTTCGCCTCCACCAGTTCCACGAGCTTCTGGCAATCGGCGGGGCCATAGCCGTAATTGAGCTGGATCGCGCCCAGATTCGCCACCAGGAAGATGTCGGGCGCGTAACGGCGCATCTGGAACGTGGCGCGCGTTTCGGGGGCCTCCAGCGCGGCCCGCATCGAACCTAATCCCATGCCGATGCCGATCTCCTGGGCGACTTCCGCCAGCACGCGATTGAGGCGTTCCCCCATCTGCGTCCCGCCGGTCATCGGCGCGATGAGCAAGGGGAACGCGAAGGTGTGCCCCAAGAAGGTGGTGGAGGTGTCCACGTCCTCCAAATTGATCTCAGGGAGGGCTTGATGGATGAAGCGGTAGGCTTCTAGTTGGGTTGTCACCTGGCGGAACGAAACATCCTTCTCCAGGTTGATGCGAATGTGGTCGTTTTTGCGCGCAAGAGTGGGTCTATGGTACGGCATAGGGACTCCTTACATGGCTCGCACTCGAAAAAGAAGATTGTTTTGACGTTTCACGCCGAAAAGTGTCAAGTAGTGCTTTATGAACCATGACTCGCATCACTATACTTGAAGCGCGAGTGTTGTCAATCTGTGTGAGATCGTAGCCGAATCGTTTTATGCGCACGCTCCCAGGGGAACGTCAGTCCCCCGTTCCGGCGTATAGTCGCAGATCTGACGATCCGCTCTGATCGGGGCTATTGCTCTACAGGTAACGCGCTATACCCTACCGCATTTTGGCTAAATATCAGGATCCGTTAGACTCAGCCAAATGTTGGG
>SLSP01000299.1 GCA_007130345.1 Thermoflexales bacterium | reverse complement strand
TGGATAGAAACGCTGGACATCCTATCCCTAAAAGCCCGCGCATTTATGGAGATCAGTTATGATCGAATTTGCACCAGAGGCCGCGCTATCTATCCATCGCCACGCGCTAGGCAGTGCGGTTGGGGCGATTATTGTCGGCATCTTCTTGACCTACTCGTTGCTCTACCAACTCTTCATCCGCTCAGACCGGGTGATGCTGGTCGCTACTTTGCTGCAAGGCGCGTTGCTGCTCTACTTGGGCGGCTATGCGCTATACGCTTCTGCGGCAGAGATGCAAGCCCTGCGCTTTTGGATGCGCGTCTGCTATACCGGCGTGGCGCTGACCCCACTAGGCTTTCATCTGCTCATCCAGGCCCTACTCCAGCGCGAGGCAAAGCCCCGCGCGGCTGTGATGGCGGGCTATGGCCTCAGCGCCACACTGTTGCTCTGGCTAGATCGCTCCTGGCTGATTACCAATCGCCTTTTGCAGCCTACCGCGCTCGACCATCCGAGCCTGGTCAAAGGCCCGCTTTTCCCCTGGTTCGTGACACTCACCCTGGGCTTGATCTTGGTGACGTTCGTGGACTTGTTGCGCCACCTCCGGCGTTCCCCAGAAATGCGCCGCCCCCTGATCCCCTTCGCCGTGACCCTGGGGGTGTGGATTGCCAACGGGCTATACGACGCGCTCATCGCGCTCCGCGTGCTCCCCGGCATCCCGCACCCCTGGGTAGGCCCCGTCTTCACCGTGATGGTCATCGGCCTCTTCTACGGGCAGACGATGGCGAACCGCGCGCGGTCGCTGGAACGGCGCGTCGCGGAACTGGATAGCTTGCAGATATTGGGGCACGCCCTCGGCGACAGCTTCGATATCGACGCCATCCTCACCGCCATCTACAGCCAGGTCTCGCGGCTGATGCCCGCCCAAGTTTTCTACATCGCGTTGCACAACGCGGAAACCCGCGAGGTGTCCTTCCCCCTGGTGGTAGAAAATCAACAGCGCGTGACCTGGTCGCCGCGCCGCTGGCGCAATGGCCTGACGGAATATGTCATCAACCAGCGGCGCGCGCTCTGCATCCAGGGCAACTTCCAGGCCGAACTCATCGCGCTCGGTGTGGAACTCATCGGCAAGCCGGCAGAAAGCTGGCTAGGGGTGCCCATCGTCGCCGGGAACCAGACGCTCGGCGCTATCGTGGTGCAATCCTCGACGGTTTCCGATCTCTATGACACCTCTCACAAGGAGTTGCTGACCACCATCGCCGCGCAGGCGGGCCTGATCATCCAGAACGCGCGCCTGTACGCCCGCACCGACAAGGCGCTGGCCCGTCGCGTGCAGGAGTTGAACTCGATTTTGCGCGCGGCCCGTGATGGCATGATCCTCCTCGACCGCCAATGGCGCGTCCTGACCGTCAACTGCGCCCTGGTCAACTATCTGGGGCTGACGCAAGCCGACTGGATCGACCAATATCTGGTGGATATTGTATCGCCCGTTGAGAAGCACGCGCTGTTACAGCGCGTCGGCTACACCCTCACCGCGCTGTTGCAGGATTGCCAGGCCCTTGAAGATGGCGCGGAACCCTTCATCACCACCTGCCTGCACCACCTCGGCCCGCCGGAGTATTACCTGGAGCGCACGCTGGCGCCCGTGCGGGATCAGGAGGGCCAGCCCACCGGCTGGTTGCTCATCTTCCACGACATCACCGAGCACCGCAACCTCGCCCGCCTGCGTGAGGATATGACGCACATGCTGGTTCACGATTTGCGCTCGCCGATAGCCGTGTTGCGCAGCGGCTTGGAACTGATGCAGTTGGATATAGAGGACGGTAATTACGCGGGCTTGCCGGATTTAATGGAGACGGCGCATGAGGGCATCGAGCGCTTGCTCACCATGATCACCTACCTGCTGGACATCTACAAATTAGAGGAAGGCAAGATGCCTATGCAACCGGAACTGATCGAGGCGACAGACCTGGTGCGCGAGGCAGTGGCCCGCATCGCACCGGCAGCCGTCGCCGCGCACATCGACATCGAGACCGAGATTGCGCCCGCGCTGCCTCCGCTCCACGTTGACCACGAGTTGCTATTCCGCGTGTTGCACAACTTGCTCGATAACGCCATCAAATTCAGCCCCGATCATAGCACAATTCGCCTGTGGGCCAGCCCCACTGCGGACGGGATGGGGATCGTGTTGGGCATCCAAGACAGCGGGCGGGGCATCTCCGAGATCGCGCAGATGAAGCTGTTCAAGAAATTCCAGCAAGTCGTCGCCAAAAACGGGCGGCGACCCGGCTCCGGGTTGGGATTGCCCTTCTGCAAGCTGGTCATCGAGGCGCACGACGGCCAAATCTGGGTGGAGAGCGAGATGGGGCAAGGGAGCACCTTCTTCATCCAACTGCCCATCGCCGCCCTGCCGCCCGACTTTGTGGATTAGTACAGCGCGGCATAAATAACTCCCCAGTTAAACTTGCTTGAAGGGGAACGTCAGTTCCCCGGTTGGACGTATAGTCACGGATCTGACGATCCGCTCTGAGCATAGCTAATTGAGGAGGGACTTCCGCTGCGCGGTCACACCGTCCCCGTCAACACGGCGCGCAACAGCGGAGCCAACCCCATCTGCTGATACCGTTGCCACACTTGGCGGAATCCCGCGCCGTAGATAGGATGGGGGTCTTCCTCTATGTGGCGGATGTGGATGTGGGCCTCCGGCGTGCCGATCTCCTGATAGGTCAGATACGCGAACAGGTTGCACAGCCCCTCTTCCAGCGGCGGGGCGAGGCCATCGACGCGGTGCATAAAGAGCCAGACGTGCCCTAGCTCGTGGGCCATCACCCCGGCGAAGAGCGTCTCCGGCATCCCGCCGAGCAGGCGGATGACGCGGACGCGCCGTTCCGTCTCCTGGCCGTTCACCGTGCGAATCTCCGTTTCGGCCCGGCCACGCCGGTGGATGCGCGCGGGGTCTTCCCCCGGCTCCGCGATCCCGGAGAGCGGCACCATCTCCAGCCCGAAGGAATACGGGCGCGTATCGACGCCATAACGCGCCATCTGCGCCTGCACCCGCTGCGTGATAGCGCGGGCCTGCGCCGGCGTATCGATGGCCGTAGCGCGACACAGCCGGCAATAGACGCGCCCATCGTTATAGCGGACGCCGCCCCCGGTCACGCCCTGGCAGACGAGGCGCTGGCACGCGCGGCACGGCGGGTACTCGTCCTGGTGACGGGCGCAGTACGAGTTCCCCCAGGCATCGGTGATATAGCGCCCCGCGATGAAGCCGCCGCACACGGCGCAGCGCATCCCGAAGCGCTCCTGGTGGCAAGGGGTGTGGTACGGAGCATCGCCCTCGGTGGCGAACTGCGCCTGCGTGATAGGCTCTCCGCATCCGGCACAACGAAAACATCCCGGATGCCAGGTCTGGCCGAGCGCCTGACCGTACTGCCCCATAATAGGTCGCCCGCATCCCGCGCAGATAATCATCGGCATCGTCGCTCGCTCTCCTTCCATAACGCTTGACGCTTGACTTTGAGTTACTGTCACAAAGCGCTACGCCGATGGTTGAAACCATCGGCTGCCATCCGAAGGGCGTTAAACCGCCCTGGGATCGCCCTTTTGAACAGCTTTTTAACCCGTTTTAACGGGTTTTGGATAGCAGCCGTCGAATTC
>SLSP01000347.1 GCA_007130345.1 Thermoflexales bacterium | reverse complement strand
CTGCCCGCCTACTACCTCATCGCCCCGGCGGAGGCCAGCGCGAATCTGGCCCGCTTCGATGGCGTGAGGTACGGCCCGCGCGAGTCCGCCGCCACCGCCGCCGAGATGTCGGCGCGGACACGGGGCGCGTGCTTCGGCCCGGAGGTCATCCGCCGCATCATGCTCGGCACGTATGCCCTCAGCGCCGGGTACTACGACGCTTACTATCGTAAGGCGCAGCAGGTGCGCACCCTCATCCGCCGCGATTACGACGTGGCCTTCGCGCGGGTGGACGTCATCGCCGGGCCGACCTCGCCCACCACGGCCTTCGCTCTGGGCGAGCGGCTGGCCGACCCGTGGCGGATGTACCAGGCCGACCGCTTCACGCTGTCCCCGGCGATGGCGGGACTCCCGGCCATCAGCGTGCCGTGCGGTTTCGATGGCGCGGGCCTGCCCATCGGCTTGCACCTCATCGCGCCGGCGCTGGCCGAACCGCGCATGTTCCGCGCCGCCCACGCCTATGAGCAGGCGACGCCGTGGCACACGCGGAGAGTGATGCGTGATGCGTAATCCGTGTTGCGTGTTGCGTATTGTGTGAAATACGCAATACGCAACACGCAATACAATTCACCAACTGACCCTGGAGGAACAATCTTATGAAACTCGTTATCCCAATGGCCGGACTGGGCACACGGATGCGCCCCCACACCTGGTCGCGGCCCAAACCGTTGATTCCAGTGGCGGGCAAGTCGATGCTCGGCCACATTTTAGAGCGCTTCCGCGACGTGGGGATGCAGGAGTACGTCTTCATCGTCGGCTGGCTCGGCGAGCAGATCCGCGACTATATGGCGGAGACCTACGACATCCCCGCGCAGTACGTCGAACAGGACGAGATGCTCGGTCAGGCTCACGCGATCTGGCTGGCCCGCGAGCACCTCAAAGGCCCGCTCTTCCTGATGTTCGTGGACACGCTCTTCGATGGGGCCGACTTCACGCATCTGGACGCCGAGGGGCTGGACGGTATCATCTTCACCAAAGAGGAGGACGACCCGCGTCGCTTCGGCGTGGTGGAGGTTGGCGCGGATGGGTGGGCCACGCGCCTGATCGAGAAGCCGGAGTCGGTGGAGAACAAGCAGGTGCTCATCGGCCTGTACTACTTCCGCGATGGGGCCTGGCTGGCCCGCGCCTGCGAGGAGCTGATGGAGCGCCGCATCCAGACGAAGGGCGAGTACTACCTGGCCGACGCCGTCACGCTGATGATTGAGCAGGGCGCGCGCTTTGAGGTGCGGGACGTGGCGGTGTGGAAGGATACCGGCAAGCCGGAGACCACCTTCGACACGCACCGCTATCTGCTGGAACACGGCTGCGACAACAGCTACGACGCCCCGCGTCCCGGCGTGACCATCATCCCGCCGGTCTACATCCACCCCCAAGCCGTAGTGGAAACGTCCGTCATCGGGCCTTACGTGAGCATCGGCGCGGGGGCCGAAGTGCGCGACACCATCGCGCGCGACGCCATCATCGACGAAGCCGCCCAGGTCGAGGCGCTGCTGCTCGACCACGCCCTCATCGGGCGCTGGACGCAACTCGCGGGCCAGTTCCAGGCCATCAACGTGGGGGATAATTCGACGCTGAATGCGTGATGCGTGTTGCGTGATGCGTGATGCGTGTTGCGTGTTGCGTGATGCGTAATGCGTGTTGCGTGTTGCGTGTTGCGTGTTGTGTAAACGAAGTGAGCTTCACAATTCATCATTTGCAATTTGCCATTTGCCATTTGCCATTTGCCATTTGCCATTTGCAATTCGCCATTTGCCATTCAACTAAGGAGGACGTATGAATCCAGAGACCATTATATCCCAACGCGCGCAAGCCATCCCGCCGTCCGGCATCCGCCGGTTCTTCGACATCGCCGCCACAATGAAGGACGTGATCAGCCTGGGCATCGGCGAGCCGGACTTCGACACGCCGGAGCCGATTATCCAGGCCGGCATCGAATCGCTGCAACGCGGCGAAACGCATTACACCTCGAACTCCGGCCTGGAAGAACTGCGCCGCGCCATCGCCGGACAACTCGACGCGCTGTACGGGCAGACCTACAATCCCGCCAGCGAGGTTCTGGTGACGGTCGGCGTCTCGGAGGCGCTGTACCTGGCGATGGCCGCGCTGCTCAATCCCGGCGATGAGATCATCATCCCGGAGCCGTGCTTCGTCTCCTACGAGCCGACGGCCCGGCTGGTGGACGCTGTCCCCGTGACCGTGCCCACGACGCCGGAGACGGGCTTCCAGATTACGGCGGAGGCCATCGAAGCCGCTGTCACCGAGCGCACCAAAGTCCTTTTCCTGGCTTCGCCTAACAACCCCACCGGCACCGTCATCAGCCGCGAGCGCCTCAACGAAATCGCCGCCGTGGTGAAGAAGCACAACCTGCTGGTTATCTCCGACGAAATCTATGACCGCCTGGTCTACGGCGTGGAGCACACGTGCTTCGCCAGCCTGCCGGGGATGTATCAGCGCACCGTGGTGTTGCAGGGCTTCTCCAAAGCCTACGCAATGACCGGGTGGCGGGTGGGCTACATCGTCGGCCCGGCAGAGATGATGGGCGCGATGCGCAAAATCCACCAATACCTGATTATGTCCGCGCCGACGCCGTCGCAGTGGGCGGCCCTCAAGGCGCTGGAAGCGGGCGAGCCGTATCTCCAGGAGATGCACGCCGAGTACGACCGCCGCCGCAAGCTGATTGTGGGCGGCCTCAACGCGCTGGGCCTGATCTGCACCGAGCCGCAGGGCGCGTTCTACGCCTTCCCCTGCATCCAAAGCACCGGCCTGGACGACAACGAGTTCGCCGAGGCGTTGCTGCAAGAGGAACACGTCGCGGTCGTGCCGGGGCGGGCCTTCGGCAAGTCCGGCGAGGGCTTCGTGCGGATGTCCTACGCCACCGCCTACGAGAAAATCGAAATCGCTCTGGAGCGCATCGAGCGGTTTATCCAAAAGCGCCGGGCGTGAGGCTGTTGGGTATTGCGTGTTGCGTGTTGCGTAAATATGCGATACCAACGCCACAACTTTGCCATTTGCCATTTGCCATTTTTAAGGAGAACTCGCTGTGCTTGAAGCCGAAGCGCCTCAAGCCGTTATCGGCCTGGAAGTTCACGCGCAAATCCACACCCGCGCCAAGATGTTCTGCGGGTGTCCGGTGGTGGCGGATGCGGACGCGCCGCCCAACTCCGCCACCTGTCCCGTCTGCCTGGGGCTGCCGGGCGCGCTGCCGACGGTGAACCGCCAGGCGGTCGATTGGGGCATCCAGGCCGGGCTGGCCCTCCACTGCACCCTCCGCGAGGCCAGCCGCTTCGCGCGCAAATCTTATTTCTACCCGGATTTGCCCAAGGGCTATCAGATTTCGCAATACGATGCACCACTGGCTGAAAACGGCACGCTGGAGATCGAGGTCAACGGCGAGACGCGCCGTATCGGGATTACGCGGGCGCACCTGGAAGAGGACACGGCCCACCTCATCCACCGGGACGATGGGCGCGTGGCCGTCGATTTCAACCGCGCGGGCATCCCGCTGCTGGAAATTGTGAGTGAGCCGGTGCTGCGCACGGTGGACGAGGTGTACGCCTACGCTACCGCGCTGCATCACCTGCTCGCGTACCTGGGGCTG
>SLSP01000285.1 GCA_007130345.1 Thermoflexales bacterium | reverse complement strand
GGTTTGGGTGATCACCCCCGGTTGGCAGGTGATGCTGGCGGCGACCGGATCGAAGTTCAGGATTTGATTCATGCGTTCAAAGGACACCACCAGTTCGCCGTTACTGGCCGTTGCCCCACCGCTGAGTCCCGTGCGTCCACCGGAGGGCACCAGCGCCATGCGCTGTTCATTAGCCCAGTGTACCAGGGCGATGACCTGTTCGGTGGTTTCAGGGAACGCGACGCCACTGGGTCGGGCGGGGTAGAGGGTGCTCCAGTCACGGCCATAAACACTGAGGCTGTCAGGATCGGTACGCACCGAGCAGATGGCGCGGATGTGTTGTTCAAGTTGCGGCGTGTGCATAGTGCAGGATAGTGTCCGGCTCACACTCACCCACCGATACCCTGATGACTCATCAGGTATCGGTGGATGCAGAGTGAGTTGTGAAAAAGTTGGGTGTTAATAGCTTTTGCGTTCTTGCGCCTTGCGATCCATGGCACCACCGGCGGCTTCCATATCTTGGCCGAGACCGCTGATGGTGTTGCAGCCAGCGAACAGCAGCGGCCACAGTAGTGCTGCCAGCACTAGATACCGTCTTTTAATCGGCATGGTTACGTCCTCAAAATGGCTAATCAACAATGGATGGCTTTATTATAACGCTTCTTGCGACCAGTCTGGCATAGCGGCCAAGCGTTCGCCGGAGCTGATGGCGGCCTGATGCATGGTCTCCGCCGATAGATACTGTTCAGCCACCCGTTTCAGATCATCCAGACTGACCCTGAGAACCTGTTGGCGAAAAGCTCGCCGCCATTCGGGGCTGCGTCCGAATTGTTCGGCAAAGAAACTGCTGATGGCTTCACCGGCGGGAGAACCCGGCTTATCAATCGCACCGATCACACCGAGAATGGCTTCTTCCAGGCTATGCGCCTCATGATTAGCGCTCAGCAGCCAGTCCACCGACCCTTGAAAATCCGCAAAGGTTGCAGCCAAGCGCGGATCACGATAAGAGAACATGCGGAATGTCGCGCTATCTGGGTTATAGCTGGCGCCGCCCCCATAAGCCCCGCCTTGCTCGCGAATGGCGCGGTGCAGATAGCCATTGCGCAGAAATCCGCCCAGCACCATCAGTGCCGGAGCATCGCTATGATCCGGTTCCACAGTATCCCAGGCCGCCGCGCAGAAGTTGACCTGAGTGCCCGTGCGCCAGCCTTGGCGTACTTGGCCTTCTGTGGGTTCCAATGCCAACGGCGTCAGCGGTTGAGCGGGTGCTAGGGTGCTGAGCTTAGAGCTAAAGGCGTCACGGAGAGCTGCCTGCTGTTCGGCCTCGCCCACCACTAAGAGATGACGGGGAGCGGTTTGCAGGTGCTGGTGGATGGCGGCGAACTGCTCAGCCAGCGTCGCTAACTCGTCGGGGGTGTCTAAGCGATTGTCCAAAGCTTTCAGATGGCGCAGACCCGCCAGTCCGTCCCAGCCGTGAGCCATAGCCGCGATCGGGCTGCAACCGCTAGCCGCAGCCGTCATGGCTAAAGCATGACCTGCTCGGGTAACGCCTGCTTCACGAGCGGCTCGGATTTGGGCGATGAGCTCACGCAGTCGTGGCAGTTCATCAAAGCGGGCCGTACTTAAAGTCTCAAATAACAGTTCCGCCAAGGCAGTGTGTTTGCGGGCCAGAGCCTTGCCGGCAATGACTAAGACCGCGCGATAATCGCGCTCGCCGCCGATGACGTTGCGAAGCATGCACGAGGCACTGATACTGCCGACATTAGCCGCTTGGTAGGCTTGCTGCGCCAGATAATCGCGGCCATTACAACCGACTTCCGTTAAACAGGTGATGTACAGCGGAAACACCGCTTGCAGCTCTGGAGTAAGCTGGGGCAATTCCAGCATGATTTCGCCGTAAACCATGCCGTTGGTGCCGCGTGCATAGCCGGTGATCGGCGTATCCTGAACCGTCTCGGTGCGGCCCTCGGGGATAGTCAGATCGGGTGCAACATCGGCCAGAGTCACCCGTGGTAACAGTTCGGGGTCGTCGTGTTGATTCTGCCGCGCTAACAGAGCCTGAGCGCGGGCGACTAACTGTTGCCGATCAGTTGCCGTTAACTGATCCGCGTGTTGTTGTAATCGCGCTTGCTCAGCGGCGGCTTCGGTAGCAGCCAGTTGCGGATCAGGCTGCATGACCACCCGCACCCGATGGGGATTATCCAATAATAAACGCCGTACCCGATCAGGGATGAACTGAGGATCGCGGCTGTCATGGCGCAGTTGTTCTAAATGAGCGTCGAGATCCAGAGCCGCTACCGGGTCGCCACCGTGTATCGTCGGCGTCAGCGCTTCCATAATCAGTTGCAGGCCATAGGGAAACCCATCGCCGCTGATCTCGCGCTGGCTGAGTTCCAGTTGATGGAGCATGGCCTCCACGCTGTCGGGATCGACCCCCTGTTCGGCCACCTGCTGGAGGGTGGTGAGAATCAACTGCTCAACGGCATCGGCCTGTTCGGGATCGGAGCCTTCCAGACCGCAGAAAAATGCGGTTTCGCGGTTGTTGGCCGAATAGCCGCACAGCGGTGAGGGTGCAGTGCCCAGATCGGTGCTTTCTAGGGCGCGGCGCAGCGGCGAACTGGAATTATCCAGCAGCACATCACTGAGCAGTTGGGTTTCCAATACCTGATGGGCGTCGGTATTGGGTTCTAATAACCAGCTCAACACAATATGGGTTTTGCGCTGGGTGTTGTCATCGTCTACGGGATAGTGAGTGACTACCCGCTGGGGTTCAGGGTAGCGTTGTTCATCAGGGATGCTGAAATCAATGTCCAGCGCTTGAAATCGCTGCAAAACCCGCTCCTCGAACTGCTGCTGATGGTCGCTGGCGGGAATATCCCCATAGGTCATGAACAGGGCATTCGAGGGGTGGTAGTGGCGGGCATGAAAAGCTTTTAAATCCGCATGAGTGAGTTCCGGGATGACCGCCGGGTCGCCGCCGCTATTGTGATGATAGGTGACGGTCGGGGAGAGGTGGTGTTGTACGGCTTCGTGCAAGCGGCTGGTGGGGGCGCTTAATACGCCTTTCATCTCATTGTACACTACGCCTTTGAATTGTAATTCAGATTCAGGATTGTCCGGTTCCGCGTATTCCAGCCGCCAGCCTTCCTGGGCAAAATCCAGCTCATCCAGCAGGGGAAAAAATGCCGCGTCCAAATACACTCCGAGTAAATTGTTAAAGTCTTTGCGGTTTTGACTGGCAAACGGATAGGCGGTCCAATCGGCTCCAGTGAAGGCGTTCATAAAGGTGTTCAGCGAGCGGCGAATCATCATGAAAAACGGATCGCGCACCGGATAGCGCTGACTGCCGCACAGGGCAGTGTGTTCGAGAATATGGGCGATGCCGGTGGAGTCTTGGGGTACGGTCAGAAAGGCAACGAGAAATACATTATTATTGTCTTCACTGGCGAGGTGAATATGCCGAGCGCCCGTGACGTGGTGACGATAGTCTTGTAAGGTCAGCCGTAGGGCAGGGATGGCGTGTTCGCGGATTAAGTCAAAGGCTGGATGGTTCATCGTTTTGCGCGAGAGACCCCGTCCTTCAGGGCGGGGAGGGATAGCGCATCGTGCGTAGCACGATCACACGGCCCGGCTCGCGTCCTCCTGTATCGGTTTGGGTTGAAAGGTATAGC
>SLSP01000043.1 GCA_007130345.1 Thermoflexales bacterium | reverse complement strand
GCGTGCGAATTTCATATATGTAGTAGGTCGCGTGTGGAAAAATCGGATTTTTGGACTTTTTTCAGGGGACTCACGGATAAAACAAAAAAATCCGTGTTTTTCCGTGTAAATCCGTGTCCTTACTTGAAAACAACCGAAGACTTCTTCTTGTCACAGGGTCAGTTTTGCGCTACTGCGATTTTTGGGCTTTTTTCAGTTGTCTCACCGTAACTTGAGGAGGTGTTTCGTATGCGTATCAATATCGGATCCGATCACGCGGGCTATTCGCTTAAGGAAGAACTCAAACCCTATCTCCGCGACCTGGGCCACGAAGTGGTGGATCAGGGCACGCACACGGCGGAGGTCTCGGTCGATTACCCGGACTTCGCGTTGCCGGTGGCGCGCGGCGTTGCCGACGGCCAGTTCGACTGCGGCATTGTGATTTGCGGCACCGGCATCGGCATTTCTATCGCTGCCAACAAGGTGCGCGGTGTCCGCGCCGCGCTCTGCACCAACGCTTATATGGCGCGGATGTCCCGCCTGCACAATGACGCCAACGTGCTCGCCCTGGGCGCGCGCGTCATCGGCGGCGGGCTGGCCCGCGACATCGTCGATGCTTTTTTGGCCGTCGCGTTTGAGGGTGGGCGGCACCAGGGCCGTGTGGATAAGATCTCGGCCATCAGGGACGCCTAAATGCCCGAATCACGGCGTGCCAAGCGACAGCGGGTCGCGCTCGCGTTGAGTCTGCTGGCGCTGGTGTTGTGGGCCGTCTCCTTGCCAGCGTGGACGCTGCGCCTGGCGGTGCTGCGCCCCACCTTCTATCAGCAAACCCTGCGCCAAAGCCGTCTGGCATCTTGGCTGCCCTTCACGCTATCTCAGGAACTGCTGGCCCGCATCCCCGCGTCGGATTGGTCGCCGTGGGTGGCCCGCGACGCGCCGACGCTCCGCGCGTGCTTGGAACCTGTGTTCAGTCCGGCGGAGATCGAGGCGCTGGCCGTGCATCAGGGGCCGGCGTGGGCGCGCTGGGCGCTGGGCGAATATCCCGCGCCTTCTCTGACCGCGACGCTGGACGCCTATCTCACCGGCCCCCGGGGCGAAAAGCTGCGCGAGTGCTTTTGGGCGACGCTTCCCCCGTGTGAAGCCGACCTCTCGGAAATGCCGGAATCGGCCATCTGCCGCCCCCGCGATCCCGCCGACAAGCCCGTTGTGGGGCTGGCGCAGCGCGCCTGGTGGGAGACCTTCACCGCCGACACCCTCGCGTGGCTGGCGGAGCAGGAGCGCGCGGAGATCGCGCCGCGTGTCCCGCCCTTCGCGTGGGCGCAGTGGCTGTGGATTCCCCCGGTGGCGGCGCTGGCGTTGACGTTGCTGGCCGTCGCGCTGACGCGGGGCAGCACACGCTGGTGGATTATCGCCATGCCGTTGTTGGGCGGCGGGGTCTTTGGACTCACGCTCGGCGCAGCCGGATACTTCGGCATCATCAATCCGTGGTCTGTGCTCCCGGCCACGCGGTCGCCGACGTGGTTGGTGCCGCTGTGGCCCACGTTGTGGCACGCGCTCGGCCAGGTGCTGGGGCTGTTTCTGATGCTGACCGGCGCGCTCTCGCTGGCCGGGAGTATGCTCTGGATTTTCCTGGCGGTGCAGGGACGCGCCGCGCGCACCGGCGTGCTGCTCTTTTCCGCCGTGTTGATGGGCCTGGCCTACAGCCTCCTCCCGCTGACGCCGCTGATGAATCCGGCCCCGCTGCCCGCTGCTCCCGGCCTCGTCACCGCGACGCCCTGGCCCACCCTGACGCCCACGCCTACGGTCACGCCCACCGTGCCCTATTGGCCGGTGACGCCCGGCACGCCCTGGCCGACGCCTGTTAGCGGTCTCTCGGCGCGGGCCGAGATCGGCGGCTGTTTCAGCGCGCCCGAACCCGCGCTCGCGCTCTATGCCGGAGAGCACGCTGTGTGGATTGTCGGATCGCACCGCGTCTACCGTTATGACGCCTCCCGCTTGCTCCCGGTGCAGGACAGCGCGCATCCCCAGGAGATCACGCTGGCTACATTCCGCCCGGCGGGTGACGAAGTGGCCCTCGTCGGCGAAGAGGGGGTTCACTTCTACGCGCTGCCGGCCTGGGAACGCAGTTTGTGGAGTCGGGTACGCACGCTCTCGCGCTCCAGCGCCGCCGTCTACGTGACAGGACAGGATAACCTGGCCCTGGGGCTGGATAACGGGTATGTGTGGGTCGCGCGGGCATCTACCGGCGGGATTGTGTGGTTGCTCAAATCGCACGACGTGCCGGTGACGGCGCTGGCGGCCCATCCCACGGAACCCTGGGTGCTCTCCGGGGCCGTCGATGGCACGCTCCAGCTTTGGGATTTGGCGACCGGCGAGTCGCGGGGCACGCTGCCCGCGCATCCCGACGCCGCGCGCGCCGTCACGTTCAGCGCGGATGGGACGCAGGCCCTCACCGCCGATGCCGCCGGCCAGATCACGCTGTGGGACGTGGCGCGGCTGCGCGAGGTGCGCCAGTATCTCTTGGAGGACGACGCCATCACGCGCTGGGCCGTCACGGATGCCGGGGTTGTCGGTGGCACAGACGCCGGCGCGCTGGTGTGGATTGGAGAGAACCTGACCCTGGAATCGCGCCCGCTCTTCACGCAGCCCATCACCGCGCTGGCCCGCGATCCGCGTGGCGCGCTCTTCGTCGCCGCCGCTGATGGGCAAGTCTGCGTGCTGACGGTCACGGAGTAGCAGCTTACAAAAGTCCGCGCCATGCCGGGCTGGTTGTATTTTGGGCGATTGTGTATTATACTGAAGTTGTAGGGCCGTTGATTTTATCCCCGTAGTTTTGAGCTAAGTGCAAAGGAGCCACCTATGAATCTGTTGACTAATCCCAGTTTTAACCAGGGGCACCGACATCAGGATAATATCCCTGAAATTGTGGTGCCCAACGGCTGGACGTTGTATTGGATTGATAAAGAGAGCTTCCCCGGTTGTGGTAGCCCGCCGGCCTATCGCCCCGAATCGGTGGTGTGGAACATCAGGGACGCGCCGCATCACGAACAGGAGGTTTTCTTTCTAGATGGCGATTATTGCTGGAAGATCTTCAAGGCCAACGCGCCGGTTTACGTCGCCATCACGCAAGTTGTGACCGGATTGGTGCCGGGGGGCACCTATCGCTTCAACGCGCAGGTCTTCCCCGACATTGTAGCCGGATATCAGGGCGGCAATAAGCAGTCTCCCGGCGATATCTGGTCAGCGGAAGCCCGTGTCGGGTGGAGCGCGCCGGATACGCCCTGGCCCCGTGCCCAGGATGGCGCTATCAACTGGGCACCGTGGTTCAATATCCACAATCAAAACTTCGCCTTTGGGCGCTATAACGATATCTGGCTGGAGTTCAAGGCCGCAGCGAGTACCGCGCGGGTCTGGCTCGAATGTAAGGCCAAGTGGGGCTTTGAGAATAACTGGTTTATGGATGCGTTCTCGTTGCAGCCGGTGGGCGAATTACCCGCATCCTCGGAGGAGGAACCCCCGGAGGACGAGGAGCCGCAAGCCGGGCGGGTGTACTTCTTGCTGCCCACGACTCTGCCGGATGCGCTGGTGGAGGCTGTCACCCGCGTCGCCTGTGATGCGCAAGGCTCACTCGGCTTCTCGCCGCACGATGCCGGGGCCGGGGATTTGGTCGCGCG
>SLSP01000257.1 GCA_007130345.1 Thermoflexales bacterium | reverse complement strand
GGCCGTGGTCACGCACGGTGGCGGCAGCGAGTTGGAGGAGGCCCTGGTCGTGCGTCCCACCTCCGAGACCATCATCGGTCACATGTACGCCAAGTGGATTCAATCCTACCGCGACCTGCCCCTGCTCATCAATCAGTGGGCCAACGTCGTGCGCTGGGAGATGCGCACGCGCCTTTTCCTGCGCACCACCGAGTTCCTCTGGCAAGAGGGCCACACGGCGCACGCCACCAAACAGGAGGCCATCGACGAGACGTTGCAAATGCTCAACGTCTACACCGACTTCGCCGTGAACGAGGCCGCCATCCCCGTGATTCCGGGCCGCAAGAGCGACCGCGAGAAGTTTGCCGGGGCCGTCACCAGCTACACCATCGAGGCGATGATGCGCGACGGCAAGGCGTTGCAATCGGGAACCAGCCACTTCCTGGGGCAGAACTTCGCCCAAGCGTTTGACATCAAGTACCTGGACGAGAACAACGCGCTGCAATTCGCGTGGACGACGTCGTGGGGCGTGAGCACGCGCATGGTCGGCGCGGTGGTGATGACGCACGGTGATGACCAGGGCCTTGTGTTGCCCCCGCGCCTGGCCCCCATCCAGGTGGTCATCGTCCCGATCTGGCGCAAGGACAAAGAGCGCTCCGCCG
This sequence comes from Thermoflexales bacterium, assembly GCA_007130345.1. GTDB lineage: Bacteria > Chloroflexota > Anaerolineae > B4-G1 > SLSP01 > SLSP01. The sequence goes on along the minus strand of SLSP01000257.1, from coordinate 13,045 downwards.
TGCTGGAAGCCGCCCAGCGGTTGCACCAGCGGCTTCAAGGCGTGGCGCGCATCGAGTTGGACACCCGCGAGGGCTACACCGCCGGGTGGAAGTTCAACGATTGGGAGATGCGCGGCGTGCCGCTGCGCATCGAGCTAGGGCCGCGCGACATCGCCAAGGAGAGCGTGATGCTCGCCCGGCGCGACATCCCCGGACGCGAGGGCAAGACCATCGTGCCGATGGCCGGGCTGGAAGAGACCGTGCCGGAGATGCTGGCGACCATCCAGCAGGCGCTCCTGGACAAAGCGCGGGACTTCCGCGACAGCCACACCGTCGACGTCGCCACCTACGACGAGTTGAAAGAGGCGGTGGAGACGGGCTTCGCGCGGGCGTGGTGGGCCGGCAGCAGCGCGGACGAGGTCGCCATCAAGGACGAGACCAAAGCCACCATCCGCTGCATCCCGCTGGAACAGCCCGGCGGCAAGGGCGCGTGCATCTACACCGGAGAAGAAGCGACGGAAATGGCAATCTTCGGGCGGGCATACTGAGATCGAAGGGAGGCGTTATGACACAGATCGTGACAGCGATTTTCGAGAAAGGGTTGTTTCGTCCACTCACCGATTTCAACTTGCCACTTGCTGAAGGGCAAAGAGTTCGGCTAATTGTGGAGACGCCTTCGGCTCTTTCTGAGGTGACGGAGCGTTATGCGGTGAAGGATACAGAATTGTCATCGCGGAATCGCAGGGCATTGGCGTTACTTCGTGACTGGATGGCAGAACCAGACGAGCTTGGCTCGGCATGGTGGGACGCATTTGAGCGTGATTTGGCACGCAATCGGTTGACTTTGGGTGAGTCAATCAACTTCGATGAAGTGGAATGACACCCCAACGTAGGACGCTGATTTACTCATAGGGGCCTATGCTATGCGGCGCGAAGCGATTGTCGTTACAGACAACGTCAATCACTTCGCGCCGCTAGGCGTTGTGGTCGAAAACTGGCGTCGCTGAGGTCAAACCCCGTTTTATCCTCCGCCACATACCGGGCACGCGGGTTCCCGGTCAAACTGCACCAAATCGCAAGTGGCGGATAGCCCGTCCCAGATGAGGATTTGGTCAACGAAGGGCTGGCCGATGTCCAGCAACACCTTCACCGCTTCCACCGCTTCCCACGCGCCGATGACGCCGGCTACCGCCCCCAAGATGCCCAACTCGGCGGGGGTGGGATACGTGCCCGGTTCCGGCACTTTGGGGAAAATGCACGCGCGGCAGCCGTGACCTGGGATGTAGGTGCCCATCTGCCCATCAAATCGTGTGACCGCGCCCCACACCAGCGGCAATCCCGCCCGGACGCACAATTCGTTCATCAGGGCTTTGGTCTCCAGGTTATCGCTGGCCTCCACCACCAGATCGTATTCCGGTAGCAGTTGCGGAGCGTTCTCGCGGAGCACGCGCTCTTCGTAGGGGATGGCGCGCACATTGGGGTTTAGCGCGCGCACGCGCTGCACAGCGGCCAGGGCCTTGCTGCGACCGAGGTCTTGTGTGGTGTAGAGCACCTGCCGGTTGAGGTTGGACTCATTGACCTGGTCGTTGTCGGCGATGCCGAGGGTTCCGATGCCGGCAGCCGCCAGGTAGAGCAGGATCGGCGATCCCAGGCCGCCGGCTCCTACTACGAGCACTCTGGACTCGCGCAGCCGGGCCTGGCCCTCCGCACCTATTTTTGGGATGACTATTTGACGAGCGTAGCGTTGTTCTTCCATGAAAACCTCCCCTGTTTTTATGCCTGGAATTATTATAATGCCACTGCCGATTTGAGCAACCGAAGATGCGGAGAGCTACACAACACAGACCGGGGGAGGCCCCCGGTCATGTGAGTTGGACAAGCTAGTACAGCGCGGCGGAAGTCCCTCCCCAGTTAGTCTCGCTCAGAGCGGATCGTCAAATTCGCGACTATACGCTATAACGGGGAACTGACGTTCCCCTGGGAGCACATTCAACTGGGGAGTTATTTATGCCGCGCTGTATTAGGCGTCCGGTACGTCTGCACGCTCCGCAGCCTCGTTGCTGGGCGTTGATGAAGCTGGCAGCGGCGACGGGACTATCGGTTCGTGCCCCCGCGCTGTGGGAGACGTTTGGGGCGCGCGCGGCGTCGGCGCAACGGGCCGCCCTTGTGTGGCGTAGGGCATCGAGCCGAAGCGGGTCAGCACGACGGCGCCAGCAGCGGGTGGGAGTAGCATAAAGACGAGCAAAGCGTGTAACGGGCCGGTCAGCCGCGCGGCGGTCAGTATTAGCGTCAGTGTCATCGATCCCAGGATGGCCGCGCCGACAGGATTCACCTCTGTTTGCTTAAACAGTCCGGTGAGGACGCGCCGCCCAAACGCCAGCCCCATAGCCACCCACCCCATGAGCGTGCCCACGCCGACTATGATTAGTCCGATGATGCCGAAGGGCGACAGGCAGATTGTGGCGATGAGGATGATGGCGACGACCAAGCTCAATAGGAAGAGGATGACACCCATCCCGAAGGAGATCAGGGGCACTTCTTCGATAGCGCCCGCGATGCGCTCGATTTGCTGCGGCCAGATACTGGTGATGACCAGGGCGAGGGCGCCAATGATCAGGGTATGTATCACGGCGCGCGACAAGTTCATCAGCCATTGAATCCAGAAGGGGCGATGGCGCACGCGCGCGAGGGGCGCGCGAATCACGGGTAGCTCGCGGACGAACCCCTCGTCCTCCATGGTGACAATCTCCCCACGAATGTCGGCTCCCTCATCCATTGATAGCTGGCCCACCGTCGAAAGGTCGCCCCCGATGGCGGCTGTATCCGCCAGAGAGATGGCCCCCGCCGCGAAGACGTCGCCGTGTACCGCGCCGGCGATGCTTGCCGCGCCCATCACCACCAGGTCGCCGTTTAGCTCGGCACCGGCGGTGATGGAGCATGGGCCGAAGACAGTCAGGTTGCCGTCAAACTGCGCTCCCGCTTCCAGGAGAACCGGGCCGCCAAAGACGGTCAGGTCGCCGACGACTTCGTCCCCGGCGGCTACCGTGTAAGGGCCGAAATGCACGCCGCTTTGCCAGGCCGGGGCTGCGGCTACCGGCGCGGCCATCACGGCCAGCAGCAACGATACTATGAGAGCCAGACTCCAACGTTTCACCATCATTCACCTCCGCGAGTTATAAAATTAAGAGCTTCCAATTCCAGGCCAGCGCGATTTGGGGATCAGGCGGATTGCGCGGGCGCGCGCCGCCGTGCTAACCACACGAGCATTGCCGTCGCGATGACACCGTTGGGCATCAGGAGCACCACGCAGCCCACGATGCCCCCGGCCACCAGGGGGAGCACATCCCGCCAGACCAACGACAGTCCCATCAGCGCGCGCGTCAGTGACCCCAATAGCGGTTGCCATCCTATCAGGAGGGTTTGAATCAGCCGCTCCAGATGCACTACGGCCATCCCCAGTGAGCTTAAGACGAACCATGTGACCAGGCCAACCATCAGGGTTGCCGCGAATGACATCCACCAACGTTGCCGCTGCAATCGCTGCGTCGCGCGCGCCACCGTCTGGGCGGTGAATAGCTCCGGGAGCGCGGGGACTGCGGGCGGGGCTTGTAGCCAACGCTCGACGTGGCGCATAGCGTCCCACTCGCGCTGGCAATCCGCGCAGCGCGCGCGATGGGCGGCCCATTGGCGCGCTTCTTCCGGGGTCAGGGCATCTTCGAGTGCTCGTATCCACCACGCCTCGGTATGTATCAGCACGTCGTCACCGTGTTCAGACATACATTCCCTCCTCGAGTAACGTTTGCGCCATAGAGCGCCGCGCGCGGAATAGCCGCGATTTAATCGCCGACACCGTTAATCCAGTAACTTCTTCGATCTCCACGTAAGATAATCCCTCCCAATAGAAAAGTACCACCACCGCGCGATCTGTGGCGGATAGGGTCTCTAGCAGCGCGCGCACCTGGGTCTCGCGTTCGTCATGCAGCAACTCGGCTTCTGGGTTGGGACTGTTGCCCGCTTTCCATTCCCACGCGCCATCTTCTCCCATATCATCCAGCGAAACTTCGGGCTTGCGCCGCCGCAAACGGTCGATACATTCATTCGACGCGATTCGCATCACCCAGGGCTTGAACGGGCGCTCGGTGTCGTAGGTGTGCAATTTCACCACAGCTTTGACCAACGCCTCTTGCGCCGCGTCTTCCGCTTCCCGGCGCTCGCCTAACATGCGATAGCACAAGTAAAAGAGCGGCTTTTGATAGGCTGTGACCAGATCGCTGAGTGCGTCACGATCACCTCGCTGAGCTAATAGTAACGCTTCTTGTTCCATACCCCCCCATTCGCTCTACTCTTGTATTACGCAAGCCGCTTCTCGAAGTTGCATGGTATTCGCCCATCCAAACAAAAAGGGGCGACTGGCGTCGCCCCTTGAGCATAGCTTACGTCTCCCTTCACATACGGAAGGGTTGCTGTAAATCGGATAGCAAGAACGATTCGGCTTCTTCCTCGGTATCGCTGAGTAATGTCCCTTTGGGCAACTCTTTCTCCACTGTCACGCCTTCGAAGGTGTCGATAGGGCCATCGGAGCCTTCGACATCGCCCCGGTAGCCGGTGCCGGCCGGGATGAGTTTGCCGATGATGACGTTTTCCTTGAGACCGTACAGCATATCCTCATCGGCGCGCACGGCAGCGTTGGAAAGCACTTTGATGGTGTGCTGGAACGAGGCCGCTGAGAGGAAAGAGTCGGTAGCCAGGGCCGCTTTGGTCAATCCCAACAGGATTTGACGCGCCCGTGCCGGAGTCTTGCCTTCGGCAATCAGGTCACGGTTCGTATGTTCGAACTTCACCCGATCCACCAGATCGCCGGGAAGGAACTCTGTGTCGCCGGATTCTGTCACCAGGACGCGGCAGAGCATCTTGCGGATGATGATCTCGAAGTGTTTATCGCTGATATTCACGCCCTGAGAGCGATAGACCTGCTGCACTTCGCTCAACAGATAGAGTTGTGTTGCCTCGCGTCCCATCACCGGCAGGATGCGGTGCGGATTGGGAACGCCTTCGTGTAGTTGCGTGCCCGGTTCGATCTTCTGCCCTTCGGCCACCAATAGTCGTACTGAGGGTGGAATATGGTAGGTTTCCTCTTCTTTGATCTCGTAAGCCAACACCACATCGCGCTCTTCTCGCGCGATGCGGCCTTTAGCTTTGGCCCGCACCTCTTTGGTTTCGTCTTCAATGTGGCGGGCTAACACGTCGTTCTGCGCGACGGTATCGCCGTCCTCCACGAAGATCTCCCACTTCTCAGAGAAGTCGTAGCTGGCGCGCTTGACCTGACTATCCACCACCGTCACAACGGCCCCATCGCCCTCGCGGGTGATATGCACCACACCGCCAATATCGGCGATTTCAGCTTCACCTTTGGGCGTCTTCCGCGCCTCTAGCAGCTCTTCCACGCGGGGCAGACCGCTGGTGATGTCACCACCAGAGGACGCGGTCCCGCCAGTGTGGAACGTGCGCAGCGTGAGTTGCGTGCCCGGCTCGCCGATGGACTGCGCGGCGATGATCCCCACAGCCGTGCCCACCTGCACCAATCCGCCGCGCCCTAAATCACGCCCGTAGCACATCGCGCAGATACCGTGCTCCATTTCACACGTCATCGGAGAGCGCAGATAGACCTCCTCGACGCCCATTTCGACCATCATAACCGCGACGTCCTCGTCGATTTCCTCGTCACGATCCAGGAGGATTTCGCCGGTTTCTGGGCTGATCACCTGCGCTGCCGCGATCCGCCCCAACAACCGGTCGACGAGCGGCTGTCCGCCCACGTTGTCACTCTGGCGCACCCAAACCCCGGAGCGCGTCTCGCAGTCGATGGCGTTGATGATAATGTCCTGCGCCGTATCCACCAGCCGCCGGGTCAGATACCCCGCGTCGGCGGTGCGGAGCGCGGTATCGGCCAGACCCTTACGAGAGCCGTGCGTGGAGATGAAATACTCCAGCGCCGTCAGTCCCTCGCGCAAGTTCGAGCGGATGGGCAGGGGGATGATGCGGCCCGACGGGTCGGCCATCAGCCCGCGCATACCGGAAAGCTGCGCGATGGGGCCAAAGCCACCTTTCGAGGCGCCCGACTTCGCCATCACGGCGATGGGGCCATCAGGATCCAGGTGACTGGCGACCGCCTTCGACACCTGATCGCGGGCGCGCGACCAAATCTCGATGGTGCGGTTATACTGCTCCTCTTCCGTCAACAAACCACGCCGATATTGGCGATCAATCTCGGAAACGTCTCGCGTCGCCGTGCCGAGGATCTCTTCCTTAGCATCCGGCACGGTCAGGTCGTAGACTGAAATGGTCACGCCCGATACCGTCGCGTATTTGAAGCCCATCGCCTTGATCGCATCGGCGAATTCGATGGTGGTTTCGGCGTCGGTTCTGCGATAACACAGCGCGATCAAGTCTTGTAGCTCCCCTTTGTTCAGGGATGTGTTGATGTACCGCAAGTCGTCGGGCACGATGCGATTGAACAGCGCGCGCCCCACTGTAGTTTCAACCGGCTTCTCCGGCGCGGGAAACTCATCGTAAACCTGCGCCACCTTGATCTTGGCGTGGATGTCCACGATGCCTAACAAGTAGGCCATCTCCACCTCGTCCAACGAGGCGAAAATTTTGCCATCCCCTTTGTTCTTGGGCAGATCCATCGTCATATAGTAGATGCCCATACACATATCCTTCGAGGGGCCGATGATGGGCTGCCCGTCGGCCGGCTTGAGCAAGTTGCGCGTTGCCAACATCAATTGGCGGGCCTCTTCCACGGCCTTGCGAGACAGGGGGATATGTACCGCCATCTGGTCGCCGTCGAAGTCAGCGTTGAAGGCTGAACAGACCAGCGGATGGAGTTGGATCGCTTTGCCCTCGACCAACAGCGGTTCGAAAGCCTGGATCCCCAGGCGGTGCAATGTTGGGGCGCGGTTTAGCATCACGGGCCGATCCTCGATGACCTCTTCCAAGACCTCCCACACTTCGGGGCGCTGGCGCTCGATCAGCCGCTTGGCCGCCTTGACGTTGGTGGCGTAGTTGTATTCCACGAGCCGCTGAATGATGAAGGGGCGGTACAGTTCCAGGGCCATCGTCTTGGGCAGCCCGCACTGATGCACCTTGAGTTGCGGCCCCACCACGATGACGGATCGCCCGGAGTAGTCCACGCGCTTGCCCAACAGGTTCCGGCGGAAGCGTCCCTTCTTGCCTTTGAGCATATCGCTCAACGACTTGAGTTGCCGCCGCCCGCGACGGCTCATCGCCTTCCCGCGCTGGCTGTTGTCGATGAGACTATCGACGGCTTCCTGGAGCATCCGCTTCTCGTTGTTGATGATGACCTCCGGCGCGCCTAGCTCCAACAGGCGCTTGAGCCGGTTATTGCGGTTAATCACGCGGCGATAGAGATCGTTCAAATCCGAGGTGGCGAAGCGTCCACCATCCAACTGCACCATCGGGCGCAGCTCCGGCGGCAAGACCGGCAGCTCCGTCAAGATCATCCACTCCGACTTGTTGGTGCTCTTGTGCAGCGCTTCCACGACGCGCAACCGTCGCGTCGCCTTCTTGCGGCGCTGCGCGGAACGGCCATGGCGCACCTCTTTCCACAACTGCGTGGAAATGGCCTCGAGGTCCAGATAGGTCAGCAACTCGTGAATGGCCTCCGCGCCCATGCCGGCCCGGAACACCTGGCCCCAACGCTGCCGCAATTCCCGATAGCGCTGCTCATTGAAGAACTGCAAGGGGGTCAATGACATCAATTCATCGCGCAATTCGTCGTAATGGTTGCGGATGATGGTATTTTTCTCTTGAAGCTCTTCCCGAACCCGCTGAACCTCTTCCTGCGCCACCTCGCTCAACGCCTCGACATCGACGGCATCGCCGCCCATCGCCTGGGCCTCGCGCTGACGGATATCCTTCTCCAGCGCGTCCAGCGCGTCCTGTGCTACGGTGTTGAGGGTGGCATAGTGATCGCGGCTCACGGGCGTATCTGCCTCGACGATGACGGTGTCCGTGGCGCTGAAGACAATTGGCTCAGACGGCGCGATGCCCATCATGCCATCTAAGCGGTCGCGCAAGCGTTTGGCCTCGCCCAGGATAGTCTCGGTGCGCTGATCCAATTCATCCGCGAACTTATCTTTGAGCGTCTCCTGTTGCGATTCGAGCTGCGCTTGTTCCGCCTCCACGCGACCTTCTAACTCCGTGATCCGCTTGGCGGCGGCTTCTTCCATGGCTGTACTACGGGCCAGTTCTTCCTCATCAATGCGCTTCAGAGCGCGCTTGCGGGCCTCTTCGTCCACCGAAGTCACGATATATTGCGCAAAATAGAGCACACGGTCCAGATTGCGCTTGCTGATGTCGAGGAGGATGCTCAGGTGGCTAGGGATGCGGCGCGTGTACCAGATGTGAGCGACGGGCGCCGCCAGGGCAATGTGCCCCATCCGCTCGCGGCGCACCGCAGAGCGCGTGACCTCCACGCCGCATTTATCGCAAATAATCCCTCGGTATCGAATACCTTTGTATTTGCTACAGTAACATTGATAATCCCGAGAAGGGCCAAAAATAGCTTCACAAAACAAGCCGTCTTTCTCTGGGCGCAACCGCCGATAATTGATGGTCTCCGGCTTCGTGACTTCTCCATAAGACCACGATAAAATATCTTCAGGTGAAGCCAAACTGATGCGCAACGCTTTGAAAGTCCGGGCTTCTGTTATCCGTTCGTCACGATTCATTCTACCCCCTTAGAGCAACACTTATAATTTGGGTCATGGTGCCTGGGACGGTGTGTAGTGGGGACAACTTTTTCATAGACAACAAAAAACAAGCGACTGAGATTTTGAACACCTCAGCGCTTTACATTAATAAGCCGGTTCCCCGCGACATAGGTAGTAGCATTATAGTCTACATTAAGAAAAAGTCAATTTTGCGTTGAATTATCGTTTGAATAACGACTCCACTACCGGACACTTTCCGCTTATCGAGACGGCAAAACGGGGCGCGACATCCAGTCGCGCCCCGTTACGCATTACGCATCATCCCTCATTCCACCGTCACGCTCTTCGCCAGGTTGCGCGGCTGATCCACGTCTGCGCCCCGGCGCACGGCGATGGCGTAGGCCAGCCATTGCAGCGGGATGACGTTGACGACGGGGGCCAGCAGCGGCGGGGCGACCGGCACTTCCAGCAGATGGTCGGCTTTCTCGCGCACCTGGGTATCCCCGGCCTGCACCAGCCCGATGACTGTGCCGCCCCGCGCCTTCACCTGCTCGATCTGACTGAGCATCTTGTCGTAGACGCCGTCGCGGGGCGCTATCGCCACCACGGGCATCATCTCGTCGATGAGGGCGATGGGGCCGTGCTTCATCTCGCCAGCGGGATAGCCCTCGGCGTGGATGTACGAGATCTCCTTGAGCTTGAGCGCGCCTTCCAACGCGATGGGGTAGTTGATGCCGCGTCCCAGATAGAGGAAGTGGCGGCGATTGTGGAAGAGATCGGCCAGGTCGTGGTAGATGGCGCGATCTTCGGCCACCTGCCCCACCAATTCCGGTAAGTGGCTCAAGCCGCGCACCGCGTCGCGCAGCGTATCCGCCGAAAGCGTGCCGCGCAACGTCCCCAACTTGAGCGCGAGCAGGTATTGATCGACCATGCTGGTGGTAAACGCCTTCGTCGAAGCCACGCCGATCTCCGGCCCGGCCTGCATCAGGATATACCCGTCGGCGATGCGCTGCGCCTGGCTGCCCATCACGTTGACGATGGCCCAGAGCCTGGCTCCCTTCTCGCGCCCCTCCTCCATCGCCGCGAGCGTGTCCACCGTCTCGCCGGACTGGGTGAGCGCGAGCACCGCCGTATTCGGGCTGATGAGGGGATCGCGGTAGCGGAACTCCGAACCGTAATCCACCTCCACCGGGATGCGGGCCAGGTTCTCCAGCATGAACTTCCCCACCAGCGCAGAATAGTACGACGTGCCACACGCCACGATGATGATTTTCTCTAATTGCCGGGCCTCGGCTGCGGTGATGGGCAGCGTGGGCAAGTCCACCACCCGTCGGTGGAAGTCCACCCGCCCCCGGATGGTATCGGTGATGGCGCGGGGCTGTTCGGCGATCTCCTTCTGCATAAAGTGGCGGTACGTGCCCTTCTCGGCGGCGACGGGGTCCCAGGGGATGGCGTGCAGCCGGGGTTCGAGGGGCCGCCGCTGCAAGTCGAAGAGTTCCACGCCCGCGCGGGTGATGGCCGCCATCTGCCGGTCTTCCAGGAAGATGACGTCGCGCGTGTGCTCCAGAATCGCGGGGATGTCCGAGGCGATGAAGGTCTCGCCCTGCCCCAGGCCGATAACGATGCCGCCGGCGTTGCCCAGGCGCGCGGTCACGATGCGATCCGGCTCGCGCGCGCTGATGAAGACGAACGCGCTGGAACCCTGAATCTGCGTCAACGCGCGCTGCACAGCCCCCATCAGGTCATCCCCGCCGGCCATATAGCTCTCTACCAAGTGCGCGATGACCTCTGTATCGGTCTCGGAGGTGAAGGGGATGCCCTCCGCCTCCATCTCGCCGCGCATTTCGGCGTAGTTCTCGATGATGCCGTTGTGGACGACGGCCACGCGGTGATTCATCCCGATGTGGGGATGGGCGTTGTTCTCGGTCACGCTGCCGTGCGTGGCCCAGCGCGTGTGCCCCATCCCCACGTTGCCCACCAGCGGATCTTCTCCCAATCGCTCGGCGAGGTTGTGGAGCTTGCCCACCGCCCTCCGCGTCTTGATGCCGCCGTTCTGGTGCAGGACGGCGATGCCTGCCGAATCGTACCCGCGATACTCTAACCGTTTTAATCCCGTCAACACCACCGAGGCCGCGTCACGCGGCCCAATATATCCTACGATGCCACACATAGTTGTCTCCTTTGTGCGAATGGCGAATTGGCTTGTGTCTTAAAGTATTCGCCATATCGTGCCAGGCTCCCGCCGGATTGCCAAATCCGGCGGTTAGGCGGGGATTTGGCAATCCCCTTGGAGCCAGGTGTAATGCATGGCGAATGGCAAATGGCGCAACGAATTGACGTTTCACGTTTGACGTTTGACGTTTGACGCATCACGCCCATAGTCGCCATCGTTGCTAGGCCATGTCTCGTGGGAAGTCCTCATGCCACGAGAGATCATCCGCCGAGGGTGGCGGAGCGCCCTGCGCAGCCTTTGTCCCCGGTGTTACCGCCGGGTTTTGGGATGCGCTTTCACGGTCAAGGGGAAAATTGGAGGGGAGGGCACGTCCCCTGGCAGTATCCGCCGATTGGTCTGCGTGACGCAGACGCTCGATGTAAGCGCGTGGGCTGTAAAACCCGCGCGCCGACTGCCTCCTCGTCACCCTGGAATCCAGGGCCTGGCGCTACTTTCCCCGGTTTGTTGCGCTATCCGATAAGCACCTCCTCATTATTTTGTGATGCTGCCATTATACCTGAACCCGCGCCGATTACAAATCAGCGGGCAGCGGCGTGCAACAGCGCGGTGCAGGCTTCCTCAGCCGCTTCCAACGTTGTCTGGATGTTGGCCCCGCCATCGATGGCGGTCAGGGCCTCGGCCAGCAGCGCGCGACACGCGGGGTATCCGGCCAGCAGCGGTTCATCGTGCGCCGAGGTCGCGGTCAAGGCGACGGCGTGGGCGTAGGCGGGGTTCTCGGCGAGATATTCCGGCAACAGGCGCAGGGTCTGCGCTTGCGCGGGGATTTCGTTGGTCGCCGTCAGCCACCACGCTTGCTGCTCAAGCTCTGTGAGCCATTGCATGAAGAGCCACGCCGCCAGTTGCGACTCTGGCCGGACGTTGAAGAGGACGAAGCGCGATCCACGGACGCTCTGCACCGGGCGCGGCGTGCTGCGCGGCAGCGCGGTCGCGCCCCAGGAGAAGGCCGCAGCCACGTCGTACTCCCCTCGGTAGGCCGGAAGGTCCGCGATGGAGACGAACGCGAAGAGCGCGCGCCCCGTGCCGAACGCCTCTGGAGACGCGGCGACCTCGGCGTGGCGCGTGGCGCAGCGGCGTTGCGTCAGCGCGCGCAGCGTGGTGAGCACCTCGATCCCCGGCGGCCCGGCGAAGGTCGCGCTGAGGGTGTCGGTACCGACGATCTCTCCGCCGTTGTTGCGGGTCAAGCTGATGAAGTTGTCCACATCGACGGTGTAGAGCAAGCCGATGACCGCGCCCTCTCCGGTGGCGCGGGAGAAGGATTGCCGGGTGGTCGCGCACGCCATAGTCTCCAAGTCCTCCCAGGAGGTGGGCGGCGCGGTATGGCCCAACTCGTTGAGCCAGTCCCGGTTGTAGAGCAGCACATGCGTGGTGGCAGCCCAGGGCCAACCGTAATCCGCCGTCGCCGGCGAGGGTTGCGCGGCGGGCGCGAGGTCATCCAGCGCGGCCTCCATCCCCCACGTCGCGCTCTCCATATAGGGAGCGAACGACACCAGCGCGCCCCGCGCCGTATACGCGGGTATCTGGTACGAGTCTACCAGGGCTACGGTGGGATAGTTCAGCTTCGGTATCCCGGTGATGATCTCCTGGTAGAGCAGCGCGGGCGTATCGAAGTTTTCCGCTATCACCGTAATGCCCCACGGATTGCTGAGGTTGAATTCCTGCACCAACGCCTCAAATTGGAATTGCCGCGCGTCGGGATAGGCGTACCATAGCGTGACCTCCGCATCCACAGGATCGAGGGCTTCCAGATAGCCGTAGACGCTTGTGGAATAGTCGGGCGGCGGCGTGACCACACCAGCTTCCAGAACCGGGCGCGGCGGCGTGGCCGTCGGCGTCATCGAGGGGCTGTCCTCAGCATCACGCGCCGGGTCGGGCGCGCTGACTTCGGGGCCTCTGCCGCCACACGCTGTGACCATCGCCAGTATCAATACCAAAACGCCAAGCCATAACCGTCTTTTCATTGTGACCTCTCCACGACTTCGCCCTAGCTTCACGGGCACTTGTGTTACCCGCATTATATAAAGAATCCCGCCCTCTGCAACAGAGGGCGGGATGAGTTTCAAACGGGGTGTGGCGGGTTAGAACCCTTCCATCAGCTCTG
>SLSP01000081.1 GCA_007130345.1 Thermoflexales bacterium | reverse complement strand
CTACCTGCGCCTCATTGACACCCAGACCCCCGGCGGACGCTGTGACGTGACCCCGCTATTCGCTGATCCGACCGCGTTCGCGCAATTAGTCGCCGACCTCGCCGCGCCCTTTCGCGCTGTGCCGCTGGATTACGTCGCCGGAATCGATGCGCTAGGGTTCATCCTGGGCGCGGCGATAGCCCTACATCTTCAGAAAGGCTTGATTCCCATTCGCAAGGGCGGGAAATTGCCGGTCGCCGTCACCGCCGCGCAGTTCGTGGATTACAGCGGAAGCGAGAAAACGCTCGAACTGCGCCGGGGCAGCGTGCGGGCGGGCGATAACGTCCTGATTGTAGATGAGTGGGTCGAAACCGGCGCGCAACTACAAGCCGCCATCCACTTGATTGAGGGTGCCGGAGGCATCGTCGCCGGCATCGCGGCCATCAACATCGACGCTAACCCGCTACCCGACCGCTTGTGTACACAATACAACTGCCACGCCCTCTGGTTTGATGGGCAAGAGAGCGATTCTCGCCTTCATCTGCAAAACAAAAAAATTTAACGCAAGGGTGCAAAGACACAAAGACGCAAGGATGCAAAGACACCAATTTTTTTACCAATCACCATTTTGTAGGAGATTTCAATGAAACGTTTAATCCACCTGATACTGCTCTGTAGCATCCTGTTGACCCCCGTGTTGACCCTCCCGGTGCTGGCCGAGGAGGATGCGCAGCCCGAAACCGTCGCTATACCCGGCACGGTGGGCAGCGCCATCGGCTGTAGCGACTGGAACCCCGCTTGCGAGGCCGGCTTCCTGACCTTCGACGAGAGCGCGGGCATCTGGTGGGGCGAGTTCGAGTTGCCCGCCGGCAACTACGAGTACAAGGTCGCACTCAACGGCTCCTGGGACAAGAATTACGGTCTAGGCGGCGTCCGCGACGGTCCCAACATTCCCCTGGAACTGGTTGAAGACCGCGTGGTCACGTTCTTCTACGACCACGCCACCCACTGGGTTGCCGACAGCCACAACTACGTCATCGCCACGCTCATCGGCGACTTCCAGACCGCCCTCGGCTGCGCCGAAAACGACAGCCCCGGCTGCTTCATCACCTGGATGCAAGACCGCGAGAACAACGGCATCTACACGCTGGTCACGTCCGCCATCCCGGCAGGCGAGTACAGCGCGCGCGTCGCCATTGACGCGAGCCTCGATACGGTCTACGGCGCGGACGGCGCGTTGGACGGCGACGCCATCGCCTTCACCGTGCCCGCCGACGGCACGGAGATGTACTTCGGCTACGACGCCGCCACGCGCCGCCTCACCATCAGCGACGAGGGCGCGCCGCGCGGCAATCTGGACAAGTACCAGGCGTATTGGGTGGACGCCGACACTATCCTCTGGCGGATTGCCGAGGCGCCGCAGAACACCTACTATCTGCACTACAACCACGACGGGCCGCTGGTGTTGAGCGTGGGCGGGATCACCAACGGCGAGCGCATCCCCCTGCACAGCGGACGCGCCGCTCAGGCCACGCTGGACAAGTTCCCGCATCTGGCCCGGCTGACCGCGCTACAACTTTCCGCCGATGACGTGGCGCTGGCCCCGGACGCGCTCAAGGGCCACGTCGCCGTGAGCGCGTGGGATGAGGACGGCCGGCTCCTCGACGCCACCTCGCTGCAAATCCCCGGCGCGCTCGACGCCCTCTTCTTCTACGATGGCCCGCTCGGCGTGACCTACGCTGACGACACGCCCACGCTCCGCGTCTGGGCGCCCACCGCGCAAAACGTCCGCTTCCATCTCTTCGATGACGCCACGAGCGCCGCCCGCGCCATCCTCGATATGGACGTAGACCCCGCGACCGGCGTGTGGAGCATCACGGGCGAACCGACTTGGGACAAGCTGTACTACCTCTACGAAGTGACCGTCTTCGCGCCGGCCACCAACCGCGTCGAAGTCAACCTCGTCACCGACCCCTACGCCTTCAGCCTCTCGCTGAACAGCACCCGCAGCCAAATCGTCAACCTGGACGTTGACCCGGCCCTCCAGCCGGCGGGATGGGACACGCTCGCCAAGCCGCCGCTCGCCGCGCCGGAGGACATCGTGATCTACGAGTTGCACATCCGCGACTTCAGCATCAACGATCCGAGCGTCCCAGAAGAGTATCAGGGCACGTACAAAGCCTTCACCCTGGATGACACTTATGGGATGCAGCACCTCAAACGGCTGGCCGAGGCCGGGCTGACGCACATCCACCTGCTGCCCACCTTCGACATTGCCACCATCAACGAGGACAAGAGCACCTGGAGCGGTCCCACCTTCGAGGAGCTGGCCCAATTCCCGCCGGATTCGCCCGAACAGCAGGCCGCGCTGGAACCGTACCGCGACCGGAACGGTTTCAACTGGGGCTATGACCCCCTCCACTACACCGTGCCCGAAGGCAGCTACAGCACCGACCCCCAGGGCGTGACCCGCATCATCGAGTTCCGCGAGATGGTGCAATCGCTCAACCAGACCGGCCTGCGCGTGGTGATGGACGTGGTCTACAATCACACCAACGCCAGCGGCCAGAGCACGAAATCCGTGCTTGACCGGGTGGTGCCCGGTTATTACCATCGCCTCAACGCCGAGGGCCAGGTGGAGCGGAGCACCTGCTGCGACAACACCGCCACCGAGCACCTGATGATGCGCAAGCTGATGGTGGATTCCATCGTGACGTGGGCCACGGCCTACAAAGTGGATGGCTTCCGCTTCGACCTGATGGGCCATCACATGCTCGACGACATGCTCGCCGTGCGCGAGGCGCTGGACACGCTGACGCTGGAAGCGGACGGCGTGGACGGGCGCAGCATCTACGTCTACGGCGAGGGGTGGGACTTTGGCGAGGTGGGCGGCGGCGCGCGCGGCGTCAACGCCACGCAACTCAACATCGGCGGGACGGGCATTGGCGCGTTCAACGACCGCCTGCGCGACGCGGCTCGCGGCGGCGGCCCCTTCAGCGGCTTGCAAGAGCAGGGCTTCGTCACCGGCCTCTACGACGCCCCCAACGCCACCGACACCCGCTCCGAGGAACAACAGCGCGACCGCCTCATCGAGTATATGTACTGGATTCGCGTGGGGCTGGCGGGCAGTCTGGCCGAGTACGAGATGATCAACGCCATCGGACGGCCCGCGCGCGGGCGGAATATTTTCTACAACACGGCCCCCGCCGGATACACGCTTGATCCCCAGGAAGCCATCAACTACGTCTCGGCGCACGACAACGAAACGCTCTTCGACGCCATCCAACTCAAAGCGCCGGCGGATTTGCCGATGGCGGAGCGCGTGCGGATGCAGAACATGGGCCTGAGCCTGGTGATGCTGGCCCAGGGCGTGCCCTTCTACCACGCGGGGAGCGAGATGCTGCGCTCCAAGTCGATGGATCGTAACAGCTACAACTCCGGCGACTGGTTCAACCGGATGGATTTCACGTATCAAGACAACACCTGGGGCGCGGGATTGCCGCCCGCCGGTGAAAATGAGCGCCACTGGCCCGCGATGCAACCGCTGCTGGCCGATCCCGACCTCAAACCGGCCCACGGGCACATCCTTGACGCGCTGGCGCACTTCGAGGAGCTACTGGAAATCCGCCAAAGCTCCCGGCTCTTCCGGCTGGAGACGGCGGAGGACGTGCAGGCGCGGCTGCAATT
>SLSP01000562.1 GCA_007130345.1 Thermoflexales bacterium | reverse complement strand
GGCCCGCGACGAGGCGCTGCGCGAAAGCCGCGCCCTCATCCGCCTGTGTTCCAGCGCCATCCGCGCGGGACATCGCAGCGCGTGGGACGAGGCCGAATCGCTGCTGGCCCAAGCGGACGCGGCGGGGGCCGCGCTCCAGGCGTTGCTGGCCCCCTACCCCGACCTCTTCAACGCGGGTTACACGCAGGACGCGCTCAAGGAACTGGTGGAGGCCCGCGTCACGCTGGCGTTGATTTCGGGCGGGCCGCTCCCCGCCTTGGACGCGGTGGACATCCCCTACAGCACCTACCTCAACGGCGTGTGCGAAGCCGCCAGTGAACTGCGTCGCCGCTGCCTTGACGTGATGCGCCGCGACGCGATGGATGAGGCGGAGCGCCTGTTGACCGTGATGGACGCGGCTTACGAGGTGCTGATGTCCTTCAGCTATCCCGACGCCATCACCGGGGGCTTGCGCCGCCGCGTCGATCAGTTGCGCGGGGTGCTGGAACGCACGCGCGGCGATCTGACCAACAGCGTGCAGATGCAGCGGCTCTTCAAGGCGCTGGAGCGCGCCGAGGCGCGGCTGGAGTCCCCGGCAAATGATGAGTGTTGACATTCGCCCAAAATGCCGTATAACGTGCATGGTAGGCCCTATACAAAAGCCGCCGAAGAGGCGGCTTTTTTTTCTGTGATGTTTAAGTTTAATCAAGCAAGGAGTAATGTTTAGTATGACGCAGAAGTCTGACAACGGCATATTGATTCCCCCGTATGGCGGGAAATTGGTCAACTTGATTGTTCCCCCGGAAGAGCGCGAAGCGTGGATGGCCGAAGCCAATCGCCATCCCTCCATTCAGCTTTCGGATCGCAGCCTGCACGACCTGGAGTTGCTGGCGGTGGGCGGCTTCTCGCCGCTGGATCGCTTTATGGGCCAGGCGGATTATCAGCGCGTGCTCACCGAGATGCGGCTGGCCGATGGGACGCTGTTCCCCATCCCCGTGACCCTCACCATCACCAAAGAGGATCTGCCGGTGCGCGAGGAGTGGATCACGCTGCGGGATTCCCGCAATTACATTATCGCAGTGATGCGGCTGGAAGAGGTCTTCCGCTGGAATCCCATCCGCGAGGCGCGGCTGGTGCTCGGCACCACCGACACGCGCCACCCCCTGGTCTCGGAGATGGAACAATGGCACGACCTGTGCATCTCCGGTGAGTTGAAGGTCATCCATCTGCCCATGTACTACGACTTTGTGGAAATCCGCCGCAAGCCGGAACAGACGCGCGCGCTATTGGCGCAGATGGGCAACGAGAAGGTTGTGGCCTTCCAGACGCGCAACCCGATGCACCGCGTCCACGAGGCGTTGACCAAGCGCGCCGCCGAGCGCGTGGGCGGCAGTCTGCTGATCCATCCTGTGGTCGGGCTGACCAAGCCCGGCGACGTGGATCACTACACGCGGGTGCGGGTCTACAAGGCGCTGGTGGATCATTACTACGACGATTACAACGTCGTGTTGAGCCTGCTACCGCTGGCGATGCGGATGGCCGGCCCGCGTGAGGCGCTGTGGCACGCCCTCATCCGCCGCAACTACGGCGCGAACCACTTCGTGGTGGGGCGCGATCACGCCGGCCCCGGCAAGGACAGCAGCGGCAAGCCCTTCTACGGCCCCTACGAGGCGCAGGAGATGATGGCGCAGTACGAGGAAGAGCTAGGCGTGAAAGCCGTGACCTTCAAAGAATTGGTCTATCTGCCGGACAAAGACGACTACGTTGCCGGGGAGGACGCGCCGGCGAACGCCGAGACGCGCTTTATTTCGGGCACGCAGGTGCGCGATGACTATCTGGCGAACGGCAAGGAGCTGCCCGGCTGGTTCACGCGCCCGGAGACTGCCCGGATTCTGATGGATGCGCATCCGCCGCGCTACAAGCAGGGCGTCTGCCTGTGGTTCACGGGCTTGAGCGGCGCGGGTAAATCGACCGTGGCGCAAGCGTTAACGGCGATGTTGCTGGAGCGCGGGCGGCAGGCCACTGTGCTCGATGGGGACGTGGTGCGCACGCACCTTTCTAAGGGCCTGGGTTTCAGCAAAGACGACCGCGACACCAATATTCTGCGCATCGGGTTTGTGGCGGGGGAACTGGTGCGGCATCACGGTACGGTCATCTGCGCGGCCATCAGCCCCTACCGCAGCACGCGCGACGAGGCCCGCCGGATGGTAGGCGACGGTCACTTCGTGGAAGTCTTCGTGGATACGCCGCTGGAAATCTGCGAAGAGCGCGACGTGAAGGGCCTGTACGCGCGCGCGCGCCGGGGCGAAATCAAGGGCTTCACCGGTATCGACGATCCCTACGAAGCGCCGCAGAACCCGGAGGTCGTGCTTCAGACGGTGGACAGGACGCCACAAGAAAACGCGCGGCAGATCATCGGCTATCTCGAAGAACGCGGCTTCTTGATGCCGCTGTAGGTACTACGGCCATGCCCGCGAGATGCGGGCGTTCCGGGGAGTTTCCATCAAGGAGGGAAGAAAATGGTAAAGAGCTTTTCACAGGGTGCTCATGCCCTGATTACCGGCGGCGCGGGCTTCATCGGTTCGCATCTGGCCGAGTCGCTGTTGGCGCAAGGTGCCGAGGTCACGGTGATCGATGACCTTTCGACGGGGTGTTTCGAGAACATCCAACATCTCGTTGACCACCCGCAGTTTCACTTCGCCATCGACACCATCACGCACACCCTGGTGATGGATCGTATGGTCAGCCAGTGTGACGTTATCTTCCATCTGGCGGCGGCAGTCGGGGTCGAGCTGATTGTGCGCGACCCGGTACACGTGATTGAGACCAACATCCTGGGATCGCACGCGGTGCTGGAAGCGGCAGCGCGGTATCGCAAGAAAATCCTGCTGGTCTCCACCTCCGAAATCTACGGTAAGGCCACGAAAGTACCGTTCTCTGAGGACGACGACCGCGTGTTGGGGCCGACCACCAAAGCGCGGTGGAGCTATTCGGACTCCAAAGCCATCGATGAGTTCCTGGGCCTGGCCTATCATCGGAAGGTGGGCCTGCCGGTGGTCATCTGCCGCTTGTTTAACACCACCGGCCCCCGGCAGACGGGGCAATACGGGATGGTGGTGCCGCGCTTTGTGAAACAGGCGCTCAACGGCGATCCCATCACGGTGTACGGCGATGGCAGCCAGAGCCGGTGCTTCTGCAACGTCCACGACGTGGTGCGGGCGATCATCGGCCTGATGCAGAATCCCGCCGCGATAGGCGAGGTCTTCAACGTGGGCAGCACCGAGGAGATCTCCATCCTGGAACTGGCGCAGGCCGTGATCCGCGAGGTGCGCGGGCGCGAGGCGATAGAAGGCGCGGACTACGTCTTCATCCCCTACGAGGAAGCCTACGAGCCGGGCTTCGAGGATATGGCGCGGCGCGTCCCGGACACAGGCAAGATTCGGCGCGTGATCGGGTGGGAACCGGAGATTCCGTTGGCGGAGACGCTGCGGCAGGTGGCGGCGTAAGTTACGGCATATTCGTTCAGCGTCAAACGTCAAGGGAGCTATGATTGACCAAGATTTGTTTTAAGGAGAGAAAGTAGCAGATCGGTTTGTTAAGCGCGCTCCAATCCACCGTCCCGGGGGCGGCTAAACTGACTAATGCACGCCGGAGCCATCCCCGAGATGGCTCCGGCGTGCTATTTTTT
>SLSP01000249.1 GCA_007130345.1 Thermoflexales bacterium | reverse complement strand
GAGTCCAGAGGGGCGAAGCCCCTTTGGTCGCTGCAAAAATGGCTTGTGGCCTGCTGCGGCTACAAGCCGCGGCACCTTATGCGTCTGTCCTAGTCATCGGCGAGAGCGGGGATATTTTTTGGGAAAATACTGAGGCAGCACCAGCACACGGAGAAACTTGTCTCTCCAGGCGCGAGTATTTCCTGGGAAATACGCGCTTGCGTGTTTTTGCAAGCTAACTATACTTGAAGCGTAACAATACACGTACTTGAACAGCAGCCCATAAAAAATCGCCCCGCGACGCCGCGCATCTTCGATGCGCCAACGTCCGGGGCATTGGCACCACGGCGACCTGACCGCCCTGGCGAGATTAGTATAGCACAGGTTCACAGAACCGCCTCGCCCCCGCGCGTCAACCGCCGGGGGCGCTGTGATTGTATCACTCAGGCCCAGGTCTAAACTCGAAAAGGACTGCCAATGACTGAACGCTTTTTTGAAGAACCGATTCTCAATTCGCCTTATGTTTGTCCCACCCGCCATTGGGAGCTTGATGCGGACGGGCAGCCGACGCACCATATCTTGGAGCAACGGCGCCCCGCCGATTTTATCACCCCGGTTCCCCGGCCCCAAAAACGCCGCCGCGCCGATGCGGAGCAGTTGGGCCTGGGGATGACTACGGCGGACGGGTTCACGGTCACGGTCAACGGGGTGACGCAAGCCTACGACCCGACGCAGTTTATCCAGGGCGTGCGCGAGAAGGTGCAGCAATGGCGCGCGCTCCCCAATCCCCAGGATTGGCGCGTGACCCCAGAGACTGCGCGCCTGCTCCAACACTGGCGCGCGTATCCGTTTCAGAGCATCCGCCCCTTCTTCTGCCAGATTGAGGCGGTCGAGACGGCGATCTGGCTGACGGAGGTGGCCCCGCAACTCGGACGCCAGGGGCAGTATTTTCTTGATTATCTCCAGAGCGCGAACGCCCAGGCCAATCCGGAACTCCTGCGCACCGCGTTCAAACTGGCGACGGGCGCGGGCAAGACGATGGTGATGGCAATGCTCATCGCCTGGCAGACGATTAACGCGGTGCGGCATCCGCAGAGCCGCCGCTTTACTCGCGGCTTCCTCATCGTCACGCCCGGCATCACCATCCGCGACCGGCTGCGCGTGCTCTATCCCAACGACCCGGATAGTTACTACGCCCATCTCGAACTCATCCCCCGCGATTTGCTGCCTGACCTGGGCCGCGCCAAGATCGTCGTCACCAACTACCACGCCTTCAAGCTGCGCGAGCGGATGCAGCTCGCGGCCGGCAATCGCAAGCTGCTCCAGGGACGCGGCCCGGAACTCGACACGCTGGAAACGGAGGGCCAGATGCTCCAGCGCGTGATGCCCGACCTGATGGGGATGAAGAACGTGCTTGTCATCAATGATGAGGCCCATCACTGCTACCGCGAGAAGCCCGATAATGAGGAGATTGACGCGCTCCGAGGGATCGAGAAGAAGCACGCCCGGAAAGAGAACGAGGCCGCCCGCCTCTGGATTTCGGGGCTGGAGATGGTGCAGCGCAAGCTGGATTTGCTCAATGTCTTCGACCTGTCGGCTACGCCGTTCTTTTTGCGCGGCTCCGGGTACGCCGAGGGCACGCTCTTCCCCTGGGTGGTCAGCGACTTCTCCTTGATGGACGCCATCGAGTGCGGGATCGTCAAGCTCCCGCGCGTCCCGGTGGCGGATAACATCCCCGGCGGCGAGATGCCCAAGTTCCGCAATCTCTGGGAAAACATCCGCGCCAATATGCCCAAGAAAGGCCGGGGGAAAACGTCCGCCGCGCTCGATCCCCTCAGCCTGCCCGCCGAACTCCAGACCGCGCTACAGGCACTCTACGGGCACTATGAACAGACTTTCGAGAGCTGGCAGCAGGCCGGGATTGCCGTCCCGCCGGTCTTTATCGTGGTATGCCAGAACACGGCGATCTCCAAACTGGTCTACGACTTCATCTCTGGGTTCCGGCGGCGCGGCGCGGATGGGAAGACGCCCGTGTACCACGAGGGCCGGCTGCCCCTCTTCCGCAATTTTGACGAGAACGGGCGACGCCTGGCCCGCCCCAGAACGCTACTTATTGACAGCGAACAGCTAGAATCCGGCGACGCACTCGACCGAAAGTTCCGCAAGATGGCGGCTGATGAGATTGACCGCTTCCGCCGCGAGATCATCCAGCGCAACCGCGACCCCGCTGCCGCCGATAATATCACCGATCAGGACATCTTGCGCGAGGTAATGAACACAGTAGGCAAGGTGGGACATCTGGGCGAGCAGGTACGCTGCGTGGTCTCGGTCTCGATGTTGACCGAAGGTTGGGACGCCAACACGGTCACACACGTCCTCGGCGTCCGCGCGTTTGGCACGCAACTGCTCTGCGAGCAGGTCGTCGGGCGCGCGCTACGTCGGCAGTCCTACGAACTCAATGATGAGGGCCGATTCGATGTCGAATACGCCGACGTGCTCGGCATCCCCTTCGACTTCACCGCCCGCCCGGTCGTCGTTAAGCCCACCCGACCACAAGAGACTATCGCCGTCCACGCGGTCAGCCCGGAGCGCGACGCGCTGGAGATCACGTTCCCGCGCGTGACCGGCTACCGCGTCGAACTGCCCCGCGAGCACCTCATGGCGCACTTCACCGCCGATTCGGTGCTGGAACTCACGCCCACGCTCGTCGGCCCTTCGACAACGCACAATCGCGGCATCATCGGGGAAGGGGTAGACCTCACGGTCGAACACTTGCAGAATGTGCGCCAGGCCACCATCCTCTTCCACCTGACCCGGCACCTGCTCTACACCAAGTACCGCGACCCCGGCGCGGAACCGCGACTGCACCTCTTCGGCCAGCTTAAACGGATTGCGCGGCAGTGGATGGACGGCTATCTCCGCTGCACCGGCGGCACAACTCCCGCGCAATTGCTCTACCAGGAGATCGCGGATATGGCTTGTGAGCGTATCCAGGCCGCGATCACATCCGCGATGGTGGGAGACCGGCCCATCCAGGCGATCCTCGACCCCTACAATCCGATTGGCTCCACAGCCCACGTCAACTTCACCACGTCCAAAAGGACGCGCTGGCAGACCGACCCGCGCCGTTGTCATATCAATTGGGCCATCTGCGATAGCGATTGGGAGGCCGAGTTCTGCCGCGTCGTCGAGGCGCATCCCCGTGTCCGCGCCTACGTCAAGAACTACGCCCTGGGCCTGGAAATCCCCTATCTCTACCAGGCCATCCCCCGCCGCTACCTCCCCGACTTCATCGTTCAGATAGATGACGGCCATCCCGATCCGCTCAACCTCATCATCGAAATCAAAGGCTTGCGCGGCGAGGACGCGAAGGACAAGGCGAACACCATCAGCACCTACTGGATCCCCGGCGTCAACCACGCCAAGACCTACGGGCGCTGGGCGTTTGCGGAGTTTACCGAGGTGTTTGAGATTGAAGCGGCGTTTGATACGGTGATACGTGAGGCGTGAGGCGTATTGCATGTTGTGCCATTCGTCATTTGCCATTTAACCTGCAACTTTCCCAAAGGAGACCACTATGGCCCGCAGACAACCCAAAACCGTGAGAACGATCCAGCACGATGACGCCACACGGCTGAATATCCCCACCGCCGAGTATCAGGCGGTGATGAGCGACGCGGATAAGACGCCGAT
>SLSP01000390.1 GCA_007130345.1 Thermoflexales bacterium | reverse complement strand
TGGCGACCGCACGCTGGTCGCCAACTTCAGCCTCAACACCTACACCATCGCCGTCAGCGCGAACCCGGCAGCGGGCGGCGCGGTCGCGGGCGGCGGCGTCTACGCGCACGGCGCAGCGGTCGTGGTGACGGCCACGGCGAACCCCGGCTACACCTTCGTCAATTGGACGGAAGCCGGCGTCGAGGTTTCGACTGCGGCGAGTTACAGCTTCACGGCGACCGGCGACCGCACGCTGGTCGCCAACTTCAGCCAGATTCTTGTCCCGGGCGGCTTTGCACAGCGCGGCCTGCTCGGCGGCTTTTTGCTCCGGCGTTTTGCCGAGCAACTGCTGCATCCCGTCCAAATCGCCGGCTTGAGCCAGGGCGCGCAACTCGCGGCGTTCTGCGTCGGTGTTCATGGTTGACCTCCTTTGGTAAATGGTAATCGTTATCGTAATTCGTAATCGTAATTGAGGGCTTGGGAAAACGTGAAACGTGAAACGGCAAACGGCAACCCTCTGATTTTCAGTTCCTCTCTGCGCGGGGCTAAGGGCCTGTAAAAGAATAATTTCCCGCCATAACCGCCCCCGGGACGGGGGCTAGGAGCGTAAGAACGGGAAGTTATACTTTTACGAACGCTAAGTGGGGAGGAGCTTCCGCCGCGCGGTACCAGGTTTCAGGTGCGGGGCAAACTCCCACTCTCGGTCAGGTGTGCCGGGACCACGCTTGGGTAGTGGCGGCGAAGTGGTCGTAGACGCGCAGGAGGGCGGCTTTTTTGGCGTCTCCGGCGGGGCCGGCGGGGAAGACGAGGGGAAAGGTGCTGAGGATGTGGGCGAAGTCTGCACGCGAGAGGTGGTAGAGGTGGGCGATGAGGGCGTCGAGTTCGTCGCGGAGGGTTTGGCGGTCGGCCGGGGCGACGGCGGCCTGGTCGAGTGACCAGGGTGTACCTATGACGGTTTCCCACAGGGGGGCGAAAGCGGCGGTGGTGCAGGTCAGGCGGGCGGCGCGGGGTACAAGGGCGTCGAAGTAGGGGTTGCCGGGGGTCAGGCGCGGGACGGGGAGTTGGTAGAGGTAGAACATGTTGATATTACTGGTTACTTTCATTCTCAAAGTGTAATCTAAGACAAAACTATTCAAAGCGCTCATTAGGTACAATGAATGTGGGAAAGCGATTTCTTCTGATATTGTGAGGACGGAATTTCCAGCCCCAACTTTTGCAGGTAACATAGCTGAAATGAGGGTCCGCTCGTTGGTACTTGCTGCGATTGCTCGGATACCAAGCCGAATTTGGGAATAACGAAGATCTTTTTCAGCTATCCAGAAGCGCGGTTCAGAAAAATAAGCGTCAAATTGGTGAATCATTTTACCTTCATATAACGGCACACCCAATTCATCTCGATTAAAAAGATGACGGGCGCTTGTCATATGAAACTCAGTTCCCAATTTTACATTCCATTGACTATCAATTTGTTCACCTATTAATGGGTGTTTATCATAAATACGCTCCGTTACATTGTAATCGGTCTGCGTTTGAAATTCCATAACGCTGAGGCTATCAGGACTGAATCGAGCCAGCGATTTGCGTCTTACATAGACGAGATTGGTTTCATCAGCTAAGAATTCCAACAACTCATCCGGCGCAACGGCCACGCGGGGATTGAAGCGGAAGGTGGCCCAAAAACCTTCGCTTGATTCTCCTTTTTGCACACCTAACAACGCGAATTTGAAGGCGTGATGTACTCCCTGGAAAAACCAACGCTCGTTGCTGAAGCTGTAAAGGTATTGGATATTGCCCTCGTTCAACAACATCTCGCGCAGGTCTTTGGTTCCCAAATCGGTGTAGATGCCGGAAGGAATGACGAAGCCGAGGCGTCCGCCGGATTGGAGCAGGTTGTAGGCGCGTTCCAGGAAAAGTTTGTGGGTGGCGGTATCGCCTCGGCCCTGGCGGGTGTAAGCGTCGCAGGTTTTGTAGTAGGCGGCGGCGGCTTCGATGCGGGCTTTCTGCGCGGCCCACTGCGCGGCGCGGCGCGGGTCGGCGGCGTCAAGCTCCTGGATGCGGGCTTCGGTCTGTGCGCGGGTCAGTTTGCTTTCGATGGCCGGGTCAAATTGGGCATAAAATTCGCGCAGGTCAGGTTTCACGATTTCCCAGGGGGGATTGCCGATGATGATGGTGAAGCCGGGTGTTTCGGCGGTGAAGACTTCGGGAAATTCAACCGGCCAATGGAAGGGCGTGAGGGCGGCGGCGGCGGGGGTATCCAGCGCGGCGGCCAGTTGCGCGGTGCGGGTGTGCAAGGTGTGCAGGTCGGCGGCGTGGTCGGGGCTGTCAGGCGCGGCGGTCAATGTGCGGCGCAAGCGGGCCAATTCGGCCAGGGCGGCGGCGTGGTCAGGTAAGCGGGGATCGGCGGGGCCGGCGCCAACCAGACTGTTGCCCACTTTGATATTTTGGTTGAGGATCAGGGGCAGGCGTTTGTGGCCGCGCCGGTCGCGCTGTTGCGTGGCTACGGCGCGCATCATCAAGTTGACCGTGGCGATTTCGGCGGCCTGGGGATCAAGGTCCACCCCGTACAGGTGGGTTTCGAGAATCAGGCGCGGGTAGTCCTGTAACTGTGTGATGTGGTTTTCCAGGGCCGCCAGTTTAATCCGCAAGTCGAGATGCTCCATACGGGTGGCGGTAGGAGAAAGGGCGTCAAGTTCGGCCTGACACGCGGCTTCGAGGCGGCGAATTTCGCGCCGGTAAAAATCGGCCAGCACTTCGTAAGCGTAGATGAGGAAAGAGCCGCTGCCACAACTGGGGTCCAGGATGCGCAGTTCGCGCACGTCGGCGGCGGTTTTATGCGCGGCGGCGCGCGGGTCGGTAGGCGGATGACCGTCTTCTGTCCCGTAAAGGTAGCGTCCGAGGGACTGATCCACGAGATAGCGGACGATGACTTGCGGGGTGTAGTAGCTGCCCTGTTTTTTGCGCGTTTCCAGGTTATCACTTGTGACCACCGCGCCATTTTGCTGCACCAGGGTTTTCCCCAGGTATTGCTCATAGGTGTTGCCCATAATGTCGGGCGACATCGCGCGATAGCGGGCGGCATACAACTGTTCGACGAGGCCCACCAGGACGGCATTGCTAAAGATAGCTTGATCTGCCTGATGGGGGGCAAAGAGGGCCGAATTGTGGATTTCATCGAAGCGGCGGTAGAGGCGTTGAAAGAACTCGGTCAAGGTGAAGGTGTAGGGATTGGTGGTACAGAGGTTATAGAAGCTGTAGAGCGTGCCGCCGGGGATAACCAGGTGATCTTCGGCAAAGCGGATGACCACCAGGCGATCAAGCACGCGCTGCACGACGGCGCGGAGCGCGTCCAACTGGAGGTTCCCGGCGGCATCGCGCGTCCAGGGGTTAGCCTGGGGCTGGGCGACGATGTCTTGAGCCAGCACTTCGCGCCATTCGTTGATGAACGAGAGGTAATCGGTGTCTACATCCTCGCGGTAGCGTTGATGGTTGAGGTCGTTGAGGCTGCCTTGAAGGATGCTCGGATAGGAGAGTTGCCAGAGTTGGTCAAATTCATCGAGGTAGGCGCGGGGATTCTCAAAGGAGAGTACCAGCCAGTCACGCCGGGCGTTGAAGAGGCGTAACCTCTCGAAGTTGGTGAGGATGGCCCAGGTTCCGCCGTTCTCGAAGGCATAATTGATAGCCTGTTGTTCTTCGCGGGTGCGGTCGGCGGCCATGCCGGGGAGCGTCATTTCTCCGGGCGTCACAATGCCGGCGATGGTTTTGCGGGCGACTTCCAGTGGTTTGATAACGCCGAAACGCTTGGCTTCTATGTAGAGCGTACCGCCGATTTCAGGGAACAGCACCATATCGGGGCGTCCGGCATAGGTGTTGAGTTCATACTTGAAGCGTTCGGGATCGTCAATGGGCCAGCCTAAGAGCTTGAACAACGGGGTAACAAATTGGTGAACCACGCCAGATTCGGTGATTTCCTCGCGCCGGGAGGCGCTGAGGGCATAGTAGTTTTCTACGAGGGCCTTGAGGTTTTCCTGGGTTTGGGAATAATTGAGGGTCATAGGGTCTCCTGATCAACAGCGGAGCGTTTGGGTTGTGGGGAGTAGTATAGGAGGAAAGGATGATTCACACAAGCCATACAAGGACTCCGGCGTCGGGATTTGCGCGGCGACGCGGGCGAGCTACACGCCGGGCGACTTCAGCAAACCCCGCGCTAACGGATGCGCGATGGCCGGTACGGGTCTGGGCCGCCGCAAGCGATTGCGCCAGCCCCGCTGTTGCGCCGCGAGGATGTGGTCTAGCTCCTCCAGTGTGAACAGGGCTGGCGGGAAGGCGGCGCGCAAGAGAGCAGCCAGCGCGTCCAGATCATCCTCCAGTGTGACGTGGGTGAGCTTGTAGAGCAAGAGCGCGCCGTAGGTCTGCGCCAGATCGCCCGACAGCCGCGCCGCCACGTCCGGCAGGTCACGCAGCGGGAAGCGGGGGACGCAGACATCATCCACGTCTACCTCGGCCAGCAGTACGGCATCCGCGCCCTGCACCAGCGTAAATTGCTCGCCAGGGCCGTAGGGCTGAAAGGCGATCTCCAACGTCGCGCCGCTGGTGGTAGGGAGGCGCAAGGTGTGGAGGGCGATGTCCTCATCCTCCGCGCGGTGGATTTGGTACAGGTCGCGGAGGATGACGGCTTTTAACTCGGCCTGCGTCACGCCAAAGCAATCGCAGCAGGCCGCCACGCGGTCGCCCGCGAAGTTCTGGAAGAGACGCAGGTAGTAAATCCAAAAAGGCTTGTGCGCCAGCATATCGTGGTAGTTTAGGTTTGTAGACATCAGCAACACTCCTCTCGGCGCTTCTCCCAATCCAGCCCACCGGCGCGGGGCGTGCCTTTGCGCCGGCGCCACAGCAAGGCCCCCACCATCAGCGCGAGCACCGTCGCGGCCTGGTAAAGCGGGTTAAGAAGCGCGGATCGCATCGTCAGCCCCCAGATTTTGGACGCTCCATAGTGTAGGCCGCGCTGTCCCACGTCATCCCGGCTTGCAGATGCGCGATCCAGCGCGGCTCGGTCACGGTGATTTCCAGCACCGCGCGCGGCAGAGTGGCGACATCATCCCAATCCACCTCGCTGGACGGATAGTTATCCGCCGGATAATTGATCGTCTCCAGCAGCGCGACGGCGGCGATGAACTCCGCTTGCTGCGCCAGCACGAAATCACGATCCTGGATATTTTCCACCGTGAGCGCCTGACCGAGCGCGCTGGGGTCGTGCTGGTAGACGGTCTTCCCGGCCTGTTGATAGGACAAGTGTGTGGGTTCCCAGAGCAGTTGCAGGGCAAAGGAGCGCGTGGTATAGAACCGCTGCTGGTCTGGGTGGATGATGACCAGTTGTAGAGTGACAGTATTCTCGGCTACACGCAGGACTTTGACTCTGAACAATGCTGACATAGCGATTTATCCTTATCAACCACAATTCCAGTTATACAACACCCGCGAGAAATTGCACGTTGCCCAATCCTCTGCCGAGATGAAAAAGTTGGCAGTAGCGCAAAACTAACCCTGTGACAAGAAGAAGCCCCCGGTTGATTTCAAGTATGGACACGGATGACTCTACTGAAAGAACCCTAAAAAATCCGATTTTTTAGAACCTTGATACTATATGTAGATTTTTCGCGTGCGAATTTCATATATGTAGTAGGTCGCATGTGGAAAAATCGGATTTTTGGACTTTTTTCAGGGGACTCACGGATTTACACGGAAAAACACGGTTTTTTTGGGTTTTATCCGTGAAATCTGTGTTCATCCGTGTCCCAAACAGGGTGACTTTTGCGGTATTGCAAAAGCAACGTGCAACGGCGTCAGCTCGTTCACGCCGCCGCGCAGGTTCACGTCCACGTCGGCTTCGAGCAAGCCGCGTACCATCTCCAGATGGCCCGCTCGGCACGCCAGATGGATGTGCTGTCCCTTGTAATGCAGCCCTTGCCTGATGCTCAAGTCGGTCTGCGGCAGCAGGATCAGGTCTTTCGCGTGCCGCGGGGCTTTTATCTGGAAGATGACCGCTTGCACTTGCCTAAATTCAAGAAAGGCATTAAAATTATGATACACCGTCTGCTTGAAGGCGACCAGCGCAGCGTGTTGGTCGTGCTGGAAGCGGACGGGCAGTGACGCGGGCTGGCACACCTTCAAAACACACCTCAAATACAAGGCCGCGTGGCAAGGAGGACAAAAGATCGAAGTTGAAACTTTTTACCCATCATCCAAGACGTACTCTGCGCGCGGGTACATCCTCGCGCAATTACCCTTATCTGAGCGCGAGTGGCTGTGCCCGTGTTGCAATGCCTGGCACGACCGTGACATCAACGCGGCGGCCAATTTTTTGCGCGTTGCGCTGAACAGTGCCTCATAGTCTCATAGTCTCATAACCTAACGGTAAAAACTAGGGCGGGGTGCGCCCAAAGTAAAGCTCAAGGAGTCCGAAAGGACGTTGAATTGGGAAACGGCTCTGCGCGAGCATCCGTGCTCCATAATAAAGGGGAAACGTAACGGCTTGACCTGAAGCGCAAGATAGCCATACAACGCATCGCGGCTTTCCAAATCGGGACGTGATGCGCGGGCCTTGCACAGACCGGTTGAGGGGATACGGATCGAACTATCTATTCTCAGGAGAATTGTATAATGAAAGCAGCCTTCACCGACGTGGATCCCTCGCGAGACCCTATGGGGTCATTATTGGATCAATATATGGATGACCATCAGTGCAGACATGGGGACATTGTGGAGGGTATTGTAGCTTCTGTGACCCCCCGGGCAATCCTCATCGACATCGGGGGGAAATGCGATGCCACCGTATTGCCGCACGAAGTTGAGCGGATGACCCCTGTGGATTTGCAGGCCCTCAAGCCGGGGAAGGAAGTCAGCGTCTACGTGATCGATCCCGCTGACGATGCCGGCACGATGTTAGTCTCTCTGGCCCGCGCCGCGCAACAGAGCGATTGGGAGTCCGCGCGCAAGCTGATGCAGAATGGCGAAACCGCCACGCTCCCCGTCATCGATACCAACAAGGGGGGCGTCATTGTGCGCCTCAATTCGCTGCGTGGCTTTGTGCCAGGGTCGCTCTTGCATCCCAAGTGGCGCGCGCAACAAGATCAGGAGCAAGCCGAGAACCGGTGGGCCGCACTGATGGGCGAGTCCCTGACGCTGCGCGTGATTGAGGTGACGCCAGAACGCAATCGCCTGATCCTCTCTGAACGGCCGGCGGCGGGCAACAAAGCGCTCAAACACAAAATACTCCAGCAACTTGAGGTGGGGGCAACCTACAAGGGTATTGTCAGCAACATTGTGCCCTTTGGCGCATTTGTCAACATTAAGGGAATGGATGGACTGTTGCATATCTCCGAGTTTTCCTGGAAGCGCGTGACCGATCCGGCTGCGGTGCTTCAGGTAGGACAGGAGGTGGAAGTTTGCGTGCTGGAAGTGGATCTGGAACGCGAGCGCCTGGGATTAAGCCTCAAGCAACTGGCCCCCGATCCCTGGGAGACCGTCACCGAGGACTACACCGAAGGCCAAGAGGTCGAGGTGGAGATCGTCAACCTCACCTCGTTCGGCGCGTTCGCCGCGTTGGTGGACAATCCCAATATTGAGGGCCTGATCCACATTTCGGAACTCAGCGCGGAGGATGTATCCCGCCCACAAGAGGTGGTCAAAGTAGGCGATCTGGAGACCGTGCAGATCATCTCCTTGCGTCCCGAAGAGCGCCGCATCGCGTTCAGCCTGAAGCGTGTGGACGATGAGACTGACACGGACGCTGACGCGGAAACCGCGCCCGTCGAGGCCACGCCCGCGGAAGCCGCCTCTGTGGAGGTCGCCTCTGCGGAAGCCGCGCTTGCCGAGGCGATAGAAGAGGCTGAAACCGCTTCCTAATATAGCACAGCATAAATAACGCCCCAGTTCAGTTGAATCTGCTCCACGGGGAACGTCAGTTCCCCACTCCAACGTATAGTCGCGGATCTGACGATCCGCTCTGAGCGGGGCTAACTGGGGGGAACTTTCGCCGCGCTGTACTAAGCAAGGTAAAAACTAGGGCGGGGAGTCCGAAAGGACGTTGAATTAAGAAGCGGCTCTGCGCGAGCATCCGCACTCCACGCCCCAACAAATCCGTCGCTTAGGTCTGACTGTGGCTTGGCCCCGGAGGTAACGAAATGTTTACGCAGGGCCGGTTGACCCGCCCGCTCAAGGACTCTCGCGTGCAGTGTCGCGTCTGCGAACATTATTGCACCCTCGAACCAGGAGCATGGGGGAAGTGTGGCGTGCGCCTCAACCGAGATGGCGCGATTTACCTCTCGGTTTATGGCGAGGCCGTCGCCGTGCACTTGGACCCCATCGAAAAGAAACCGCTGTACCACTTCCTGCCGGGCACCCAGGCGCTCTCCATTGGCACGTATGGATGCAATATGCAATGCCAATGGTGTCAGAACTGGCAGCTCTCGCAGGTGCGCCAGACCGATCCTGGGACGCGCCAGTTGGGTGACAAGCTAGTGCCCCAGGCGTTGGTGGATAGTGCCCAGCGGCAGAAGACGGCCTCCATCGCTTACACCTACAATGAGCCGACGGTTTTTCTGGAATACACGCTCGATACGGCGAAATTGGCGCAGCCGCAGAACATCAAGAACGTGTACGTGTCCAACGGCTTTATGACCCCGGACGCGCTGGACGTGCTAGAGCCTTACCTTGATGGCATTAACATCGATCTCAAGGGCTTCACCGAGTCGCTGTATCAGGAGTATACAAGCACGCGGTTGGCCCCGGTGAAGCGCAACATCGCCACGCTGGCCCAGGACACCTCGGTCTGGGTCGAGGTGACGACGCTTATCATCCCCGGCTTGAACGATTCCGATGTGGAGTTGCAGGCCGCCGCCGAATGGTTGGCCGCCATATCCCCAGACATCCCCTGGCACCTCAGCGCGTTTCATCCCACCTACAGGATGAATGACCGCCCGCGCACCCCGCCGGAGACATTGGCCCGCGCTTATGACATCGGGAAAGCCGCCGGATTGCACTTCGTCTATGTGGGCAATGTCCACGATCCCCGACGCAGCAACACGTATTGCCCACAATGCGGGGAATTACTCATCGCGCGCCGGGGCTTTGGCGCGCGCGCGCGCTGGGAAACGCCCGGCATCTGTCATGGCTGCGGGCGACACATCCCCGGTGTGTGGATATAAACCCTCTTGTGGCAAGGGAGAGGCTGACAAGCGCGGCCTCTCATTGAGGAGGAACCTGTGACCCAACAAATCCGTCCCCCGGCCGTCGCCGGGATGTTTTACGTGGGAGACGCGCCATCTCTGCGCGGAACCATCCAGTCGTGTTTAGAGCGCGCCGATCCGCCGCGCCTGGACAACGTCCGCGCGGTCATCGCGCCCCACGCGGGCTATGTCTACTCCGGCCCCGTGGCCGCGTTTGCCTACCGCGCGCTCGCGCAACAGGCGGCCCCGCGCCGCATTTATCTGCTAGGGCCGGCCCACCGCGTCTGGGTTTCCGGCGTGGCGCTGGCCGATTACGACGCTTTCGAGACGCCCCTCGGCACATATCCCGTGGATCGCGCGCAAGTCCGCGCGCTGGTGGATAGCTCGCCCCTGTTTAGCGTGATGAATTCGGCCCACGCGCCCGAACACAGCCTCGAAGTCCAGGTGCCTTTCCTGCAAACCATCTATGACGCGGTGCCGATGGTGCCGCTGCTCTTTGGCGAAGGCGATCCGGTGGCGGTGGGGGATTACCTCAACGGGATTCTGGAACCCGGCGATCAGATAATCGTCAGCTCCGATCTGAGCCACTTCCACGATAACGCGACGGCCCACGCCATCGACCGCCGGTTCATCGACGCGGTATTGTCCGGCGACCTGGGCGGCATCGAGAAGAGCGAAGCCTGCGGGCAGGCCCCGGTGATGGCCTTGCACGCTATCGCCCAGGCGCGGGGCTGGCAGCCGCACCTGCTGGACTATCGCACCTCCGGCGATGTCGTCGGCGATCCGAGTCGGGTGGTGGGCTACGCGGCTATCGCGTACACAGAGGCCCGGTCATGACACAGATGCTCACAGAGCAGGAGCAGGACTATCTGCTGAATCTGGCCCGCCAGGTGATCGAGAGCGCGCTCCAGGGCAACAAGCGCATCTCCTTGCCGGAGGAGGGGCGCACTCCGCGCTTGCAGGAGCCGGGCGCGTCCTTCGTCACCTTGCACACCGCGCAGGGCGCGCTGCGCGGCTGTATTGGCACGCTGACCGCGCATCGCCCCCTGGCAGAAGATGTGCGGCATAACGCGCTGGCCGCCGCCTTCGATGATCCGCGCTTCCCGCCGCTCTCGGAGACCGAAGCCCCCGACCTGGGCATCGAAGTCTCTGTGTTGACGCCGCCGGAGCCGCTGGCGTTTTCCGGCCCGGATGAATTGGTACAGAAGCTGCGCCCGCGCATCGATGGGGTGTTTCTGGAACACGGCTGGCATCGCGGCACTTTCTTGCCCCAGGTCTGGGAGCATCTGCCCGAACCAGAGGAGTTCTTGCGTCATCTGGCGCTCAAAGCGCATCTGCCGGCCAATGCCTGGCGGTGGCCGGACATCAAGATTTCCACCTATCAGGTGCAAAAGTTCGGCGAGGAGCAGGATTGCAGGGAATAGCTGTCGGATGCAACCTTATGCGTAGTGCTGCGTAATATAGGGGTAGACAGGTCAAACACAGTGCCCGTGATAAACGGGCGACATGCTAAGGAGGCACTCTATGAACGCAGAACACGAAGTTTATGAAGCGCACGCTGCATCCGACTCGACGCAGTCCCATGCACCCGGCGCGCCAGCACCGGCGCCGATTCATCCGCGCCCGGCAGAACCGCGCGCGCCCCTTTCTCCGGCTGACGAACGCACTTGGGCGATGATGGCTCATCTGACCGTGTTGCTCAATTTGCTCTCTGCCAACATCCCTTTGGGGATCGGTGCCATCGCCGCGCTGGTCATTTATCTGATTTACAAGGATCGCTCGCGTTACGTGGCGTTCCAGGCCATGCAAGCCTTCCTCTTCCAGTTGATCTTTGGGGTGGGGATGGGGGTCATCATCGGGTTAATGTGGGCCATTGTGGGAGCGCTGACGGTGGTGTTTGTAGGCGTCTTGCTGATTCCCTTTGCCATCATCCTCTCCATCGTGCTAGGCATCTTCCCCATCATCGTGCTGCCCATCTACGGCATTATCGGAGCCGTCCAGGCATCCAACGGCAAGGACTTCCGCTACTGGCTGATCTCAGATTTGGCCTATAACCTGATTTAGCCCGCTTTGGTAAGACGCTGTCATGATAACTGATCAGTTTTATGCGCACGCTCCAAGCCCCCGTCCTCGGGGGCGGCTAGACCGGTAGTGTTCGCTTGAAGTACCGCATAACAGGAGGGAAAACGATGAACGTCATTCCTGAAATTGTGCCGATGGCAGAATTACAAAGCGGATTGGGTGAGGTGTTAGCGCAGATCCGACAAGGGCCGATTGTGCTCACACAGAATGACCACGCGGCAGCAGTATTAGTCTTGCCGGAACAGTGGAACACCTTAGTGGAAGAATTGGAAGATTTGCGCGATGCGCTCGACGCCGCACAGGCTTACGCGGCCTATCAACAAGCACCAGAAGCCGTGCGTCCGTGGCGAGAGATACGTGCAGAATTGGTCGCGGCAGGGCAGTTAAATGGTTGAATCCCGACAATGGGACATCGTTTTAACGCGCGAGGCTGAAAAGTCGCTGCGTCGTCTACCCAGGACGCTCTTGCAGCGCATAGATCGGGTGCTGGCGCAGTTATCTGAAAATCCCACCCCGCTTGATTGTAAACGCCTGACAGGGTATCCCAATTTATATCGGGTGCGTGTAGGGGGGTGGCGCATTGTGTATACCCTCGAACATGATCGCTTGGTGGTGTTAGTTATCAGAATTGCGCCACGTGGTGAGGTATACCGGAATTTGTAGGACGGCAAGGACTTCCGCTACTGGCTGATCTCGGATTTGGCCTATAACCTGATTTAGCAGCCACGTCAACAGAAAAGGCGGCTCTTATCCAGAGCCGCCTTTTTGATTGTGAGGCATTACCAGCGCCGCAAGAGGCGTTTGAACCAGGGCAGTTCTTCCGCAACGGCGGGGGCTTCGCTTGGGGGTGCTACGCTCGTGGGAGCTTCGCGGGGTTTCGGGGGATGCGCTTTGCACTGATGGAGCGCATAGTGCGCGGCAGCGGCGACGTGCTCCACGTCATCCTCCGCGAGCACGCGCAGGGCCACCAGCACGTCCGTCGAACCAGGGTCGAGCGTCGCCAGTGTGGGAGCCAGGGCCGCGCGCACGTAGGCGTTGGCATCCCTTGCCAGCGGCAGGAGTTGATGGGCTAACGCGCTCTCGCCCATCGACCCTAGCGCCTCTACCGCCGCCGGGCGCACCAATGGGCTATCATCCTCTTGCGCGATAGTCAGTAGGGTGGGAATCGCGGCTTTGTCTCCTAACTCTCCTAGCGCGAGTATCGCGGCCCGCCGCAAGCGCGAATCCGGCGAGTGTAACAGCTCGCGCACCGGGGCCGGATCATCGACGTGGGCCAGATTGGTAAGACCGCGCAGCGCGGCCAGGCGTAAGTTGATACTTTTGCTGGAAAGTGCCTCGATCAGTACCGGGTATATTTGGGGATCACCGATCTTCCCCAGAGCTATAACCGCCAGGGAGCGCGCGCCGACGTAGCCTCTGGCAACGCGCGTCAGCACCGGCACCGCCGCCTCCGCGCGCAAGTCCCCTAGCGCGACCACCAGCGTCTTGACCACCGTTAACTCGCGCTGATGGGGATCATGCACATACGTCTCAAGTAACGCGATCATTTTGGGGATAGCTTGCCGGGTGCGCAAGCGTTTGAGGGCGGTAATCGTTGTGCGTAGCATCCGCGAATCAGAGGTTTCAAGCAAGGGCAACAGAAACGTCCCCAGGTCAGGAATCCCCAACTTGCCTAACGCATTGACAGCGGCGCGGCGCACATAGAAATTGCGGTCATTGAGCGTTTTGAGCAAGGCGGCCTGGGCCTCCTTCGCCTGCATCTGGCCGAGCGCGATGGCGGCAGCCCGTCGGACAAAAGAACAGGGGTCGCTCAGAGCATCCATCAAGGGAAAAATGGCCCGCGAGTCGCCGATAAGCCCGAGCGACTCGGCGCACGCACTGCGCACATACGTGTTGACGTCTGATTGTAACTGCTGAATCAGATGGGGTACGGCTATTTGTGCTTTGAACTGGCCCAGTTTTTGGGCCGCGCGCGAGCGATTGCGAGGATTAGGGCTGGCAAAGCTTTCTATACATCGCTGGATGATTTTAGCGGTCTCTTCACTATCATAATGTGATCCCAAAGTAGTCCCTTTTTGTCTTTTTCTATCGTTGACTCCCCTGGAAAAAGGTCAAACATCCGATTGTTCCCCACGCGATCTATATAATATATGAATGCTCACGCGGAAA
This sequence comes from Thermoflexales bacterium, assembly GCA_007130345.1. Lineage (GTDB taxonomy): Bacteria > Chloroflexota > Anaerolineae > B4-G1 > SLSP01 > SLSP01. The sequence continues at coordinate 303 of SLSP01000390.1, read as the reverse complement.
ATTTATCTTTTAGTAGCACATCTCTAAAAATCGGAGTTTTACAGTGCTTTCAGTAGAGCCATCGTTAATACACTTGAAATCATTAGTTTTTTACCACAGGAGACGCAGAGGACACGGAGATTGTGAATATAACCGGGTCTTCGGACATTCGTGGGGTAGACGACGGCCAAAGTCGAGAACATTTCAAACATACCCCACATATGCGCGGAGAATGTTTGCAGCTCCCTGAGTGACTTGTTATCACCTACGGAAAAACCATCGCGCCGCACCCTACTACAAGTAGTTGATAATCGCGGATTTTTC
>SLSP01000423.1 GCA_007130345.1 Thermoflexales bacterium | reverse complement strand
CAAAAATTGTGCTTTCCAGAAACGGGGTTTTTGACAAAAACCCCGTTTCTGGGCGTTGTCTGGAGAAACAGAAAGCAGCACATAGAGCAGCGCGAAGGGCGAGAAAATCATCGCGGAGACGTTGTGGGTGAGGATGAGCGCGCCGTAGAGCAGGGAGGCCGCCGCGATCCGCCCACCGCTTGGACGCTCGGCGACGCGATCCAGCGCCCACAGGAGCAGCGGATACCAGACGAAGGCGTAGAACTCGGAGAGGGAATCGCCGCGCACGTAGACGTTGACCATGTGGAACGGGGCGAAGGTGTACGCGGCTACCGCCAGCAGCACGGCGGCGCGGGAGGGATAGAGCCGCTGCGCCCAGAGCGCCATCCCCACCGCCGCCAGCAGGAAACCGAGCGTCTGCGTGGCCTGGATCGCCGCCAGCGGATTCAATCCCAGGGCCGTCAGCCCGCCGCTGAGGTAGAAGGGCAGCGCAGCGTAGTGGTTGAAGAACGGGTAGCCCAGGTCGTAGGCCGCGTGTGCCATCCAGCGGGGCGGGACGTGACCGTGCCGCAGGGCCTCGGCCATATCGAGCGTGCGCTGGATGAGGAAGGGGCTATCGCCGCCGCCGCGCGTGTTGACCAGGCCCGGCCCCCATAGCGGGGCCGCCGCCATCAGGGCGATGAGGAGGACGGGGAGCCAGGTTTTGAGGGCTTTCACAGAGACCCGCGACGGCTTTTCATTCCCAATCCGCCAGGAGGATGACATCCAGTTCCTGCACCTGCCGTAGCCGCAAATCATTGGTCACGAAGGCGCGCGCGCCGCTCACCAGGGCCGTCGCTAGATGGATCGCGTCTGGGGTCGGCAGACCGTAGTTGGCCCGTAAGTCGGCCATCGCCTCCATAACGGCCACGTCCGCATCCCGCAAGGTCAGGCCGGGGAAGCGCGTCAGCACATCGCGGTAACGCAACTCCAAATCGGGATGGCGCGCTTTCTTCACGCCGACGAGGATTTCGCCCAGGGCCAGCGTTGAAGCTACGCCCTGGCACGCGCCCGTCTCCAGGGCGTGAAAGATCACCCGCGCCGCCGCGCCAAATTGGGGATGCCGCTCGAAGGCATAGATGAAGACGACGGTATCCAGTCCGATGCGCTCGGCATGGGTCAGGCGCGCGGCCAACTCGTTCAGCGTTCCCACGCGGCCCGCTCCGCAGCGACGAGCGCCTCGCCGCCGCCCAGTTGCGTCCACACCTCGGCACCCAGGCCGTAGATGTATTCCGTCCAATTCTCCGGCTCTGGCAACAGGCGCACGCCCTGCTCCTCGACTACCACCACCACTCGCCCACCGGGTTTGATCCCCAGGGTTTCCCGCGCCTCACGCGGCAACACCATCTGATTGCGCTCACTGAGTTTTACCAGCACAACGCTCATCGCTTAACTCCTGGAAATGCTTTGTGAAAGGCTGTTATACAAAGTATAGCACAGTTTTACAAAGCGTTAAAGTAGATTGCCGTCCTTGAATAGCTCACGAATACACGAATGACTCCCCTGAAAAAAGTCCAAAAATCGGATTTTTTAGGGTTCTTTCAGTAGAGGCACGAATAGGATGCCCGCCATTCGTGCATTCGCGCCATATTTGAGGACGGCTAAGGCCCCTCCACCACAATCACCGGCAACTCCACCCACCCGCCGAGGGGATTCCCGGCTGCATCCAGCGCGGGGACGCTTTCCCCGGTGTGGCTGTGATAGAGGCCCACGCGCAGGGTATCGCGGGCGGGAGCGGGCGCGAGTCCCGGCAAGGGATGCGCGTCCCCGATGAGGTCGCCGGGCTGCCAGAGGGGCGTGGGGAGGTGGCCGTAGCCGGGGATGCCGTCGTGTTGCGCGATCTGTTCGCCATCGCGCAGGTAGTGGACGAAGACGGTGTAAGGTTCCGGCAAAGGGGCATAGGTCTGCCAATAGAGGTGTACCAGCGCGCCGTCGGCCTGTGGCTGCACCAACGCCGCGAGCAGGGTCACGCCCGGCGCGAACTGGGCCACCGGCGCGGGAAGCTCCGGCAGCGGATCGGCGCGGATGATGGTCGCAATGGTGAACGGCGCGGGGTCCTTGTCGCCCTGGGCCTGGGGGCCGCGCTCCACGCGCAGGTAGGCGGGATGTGGGAGCAGCGGCAGCACGTCGGGTTGCCAGTTGCGGTAGGGCCAGACGATGAAGGCGACGCCCCGGCTCGCGTCCAACGGGGCATCCACCGGGAAAAAGCTGACCGCGTCGGCGGGCGTGAGGTAGGGGATGGCGCTCCACGAGTCCCACAACTGGCGGTCAATGACGATGGCGCGCGCCGTCGGCGGGCCGTGCAGCATCCGCGCGCCGTCCCATCCCGCCCCGCGCAGCGCGTTGATGCGCCCGGCGAGCGCGACCGGCCCGGCCTCGAACCAGTGGTAGGCTTCGGGCGCGCGCGCGTAGCGGAGGTAGTAGTCCCCGGCGGTGTGGAGGCCGCAGAAGGCCACCAGCAGCGCGGGGATGGTTGCGAGAAGGCAGCGCTTGCCCCCGGGGACGGGGGCAAGGAGCGAGATCTGCTGTTCCAGCCACGCCAGGCCGAGCGCGGGGAGCAGGGCCGCCGTCGGCAGGACGCCCACGCCGCGCAGGAAGTGCGGCGCGTCCTCGGCGAGGAGGGTGGGGAGGGCCATCGCCGCCGTCCACAGCAGAGCCAGGGCCGCACCTCCCGATATGCGCCAGCGCGCCAGGGCCACGCCCAGGCCGATGACGAAAGCGAGGCCGAGCGCAGGCCCCCACACCGGTCGCCACGCCAGGTTGTGCCGCCAGATGCGGTCGCCGCGCACGAAGAACATCCCCGCCGTGCGGAGGGTGTGATCCAGCAGCGCGCCGGGGAGGTCGCCTCGGTTGATCTCCGGGCTGAAGACAGAGACCTGCTCCGTGCGCTGCAATACGATGTCGGGATGGCGCAGGGTGTAGAGTCCGAGCGGGGCCAGCAGCAGCAGTGCGGCGAGGCAGAAGAGGAGGCCGCCGCGCCCCCCCCTCAATCCCCCCCGGCGGGAGGGAAGTAAAAAGGAACGGTGGGCCAGCAACCCATAGACGACCATCACGGCGAGCGCGACGGGGGTGAAGCGGGCGGCCATGTAGGTGTACCAACTCGCGCCGTAGAGCGCGCCGGCGGCGAGCCAATGGCGCGTTTTCCCCGCGCGGAGGGCGCGAGCAGCTTGTGCCATCCACAGCGCGGTGAAGAGCGGGAGCAGCACGGCCCGGAATCCCACGCGGCTGAGGTGGACGTGCCAGAAGGTCACGGTCAACACGGCGAGCGTCCAACGGCCGGCGCGTTTTCCCCAGAGGACGCGGCCCAGGTCGTAAGCGGCGGCCAGCGTCAACCAGCCGGCGAAGGCCGCCGGGAGCCGGATCGCCAGCGGCGAGCGTCCGAATACGGTGACGCTGGCCGTGACCAGGTAGATGAACAGCGGTTCGCGCGCGTTGTTGGCGGGGAAGTAGAGCGGCGGCGAGATGTCGCCGTTGAGGACGGCCAGCGCGTCCAGGCCGTGATAGGCTTCATCGTGGTAGAGACCTGGTGGAATTTGGCCGATGGCCCAGAAGCGCAGCAGCGCGCCGAGTAGGAGCAGGGTGAGAACCACCACTTGAGCTTGGAGGGGAACGCTAGTTCCCCGGTTCGCTGTAGCGTCGGGGAGCTGGCGCGCCTCTT
>SLSP01000557.1 GCA_007130345.1 Thermoflexales bacterium | reverse complement strand
GTCGTAGGCCGCGCTGCTGGCGGCGATCTCCACGATGAGTTCCGGCGGGCCTTCCAGGTAGCCATCCTCCGCCACGCGCGAGCGCCCTCCCAGGCGCGGATCGAGGCGCAGGAGGGCGTCGGGCTGCACTTCGTTTTCGCTGTCCAGGCGGATGGTCGGTTCGATAGCCGACAGTACGCCGGGGGTGGCGGCTTCATACGTGCCTAACCATGTGACAGTCATTCCGTGCGGGCGTCCATGTTGTGTATAGCGTGTGGGGGATGACATAATATACACCACTCCTTCAATAAGTTCGGCCTTCTTGATTTCAGGATGCGCTGCGTAACGCCGCTCAAATTCGGCCCGCGACAGGTGATCGCCGGTTTGGAAGGGCGGGCGGCGCGGGGTGGTCGGGACGCGCTTAATGGGTCGGGTAATACTACGCGAGATCGGGGGACGAACAGGAGCAACGGACATTATGCACCTCCTTAAAAATGACGAATGGCAAATTGCAAATGGCCTTCAAGATTGCGCGGCGATTTCCGGGGCTGCTTGCAAGCGTGCGACAAAATCCGCGTGTTCCGGCGTGGCGAGGCCGGTTTGCAATGCAGATAGCAGCGCCGCCAAATCGTCATCCCAGATGGCGGCGGGGCGGAAGATCAGGCCGGGCAGGTTCTCGCTGTGGAGCAAACCGTCCGCGTCCGGCTCCAGCGGTTCGTAGACGCCCTCACGCAGGACGAACCAATCCACGCGCTGCTCGTACATCTGCAAGACCAGGTATTCCAGCACGCCGCAGCGCTGGTAGACGCGGCGTTTCTCGTAGAGGTCGTAGGCCGCGCTGCTGGCGGCGATCTCCACGATGAGTTCCGGCGGGCCTTCCAGATAGCCGTCCTCCGCCACGCGCGAGCGTCCTCCCAAGCGCGGATCGAGGCGCAGGAGGGCGTCGGGCTGCACTTGATTCTCGCTGTCTAGCCGGACGGTAGCGTTATCACCTACGGTGACGCCGGGCGTGTTGGCCCGATAAACGCCTAACCAGGTCATGATGTCGCTATGCGGGCGACTGTGTAGTTCGAAGCGCACGGGGGATGCCATATACACCACTCCTTCGATGAGTTCGGCCTTCTTGATTTCAGGATGCGCCACGTAACGCCGCTCAAATTCGGCCCGCGACAGGTGATCGCCGGTTTGGAAGGGCGGCTGGCGCGGGACGGTCGGGACGCGCTTAACCGGACGGACGATGCTGCGCGGGGTTTTGCTAAGAATCGGCAAGACGGACATTATGCACCTCCGATTTGTAAGCCACAGGAATAGTGTTGCTATCGGATGCTCTCACAAGGTTAGGATTCCGTAATACTCTGAGTGTATCACAAATCAGGCGTCTGACAAAGCAACGTATTGGCCGTGTGGATGGGTGTTCAACTGGACGTCAAACGTCAAAAAACACAACCTGACCAAGTTACTGATTTGGGAATGAGCCGTATCTCAAAATGGGAAGAAGAGCGGCACGATGATCAGGCAGCCGAACAGCATCAATACCTGGAGCAGGCCGCCGACTTTCACGTAATCGCCGAAGCGATAGCCGCCGGGTGCCATTACCAGGGTGCCGCTGAGTGTGGAGACCGGTGTGGCGAAGGCGGTGGAGGCCGCCAGCGCTACGGCGACCAGCATGGGCTGCGGGGCCACGTTGAGGCTGCGGGCGACGTAATAGGCGATGGGTGCCATCAACACGGTGGTGGCGGTGTTGGAGATGAATTGGCTGAAGACGGCGGTGAGTGTGAATACTCCGGCCATCACGGCCAGCGGCCCGTGTTGCCCCAGGCTGGTGGTGAGCGCGTCGGCGATGAAGGCCATCCCGCCGGTATTCTGGAGCGCGGTCGCCATCGGCAACATCCCGGCCAACAGCACGATGCTCTGCCAGTTCATCGCCTCGTAAGCTTGCTCCATCGAGAGGCAATCGGCGAGTACCATTGCGCACGCGGCCAGCAGCACGGCCACGACCGGGGGGAGGATTGAGAGGGACATCAGCGCGAGCATCCCGATCATAATGAGGCCCGCTGTCCACGCGCGGCGCGGCGTGTGCTGCGCGTCGAGCATCTCGCGGGGCTGGCCCACGACCACGAAGTTCCGGTGCTCACGCTGCAAGGTACGGATGCGATCCCAGGTCCCCAGAACCAGCAGCGTGTCGCCGAAGCGCAGGCGCGTGGTGGCGGTGTTTTCGGTCAGCGGTTCGCCGTAGCGGCGCACGGAAAGCACGGTTACTTGGTAGCGGTCGCGGAATTGCGTCTCCTGGAGCGTTCGCCCGATCAGGCGCGAGCGCGGCGGAAGCAACAACTCCACCATCCCCAATTCCCGCGAGATGAGCGGGCCATCGTTGCCTTCGCGGGGGAGGATGCCCATCCGCTCATCGCGCGCCATGCGCGTCACGGCTTCGGCATCCCCCTGGATGTGGAGGATGTCGTTCATCTGCAAGACCGTGTCGGGCGTCACCATGCGCGCCGGGCCGGGCGCGCCCTCGCGCTGCGGCCAACGCTGCACTTCCAACACGTTGACGTTGTAGCGTTGGCGCAGATCGGCAGAGACCAGGGTCGCGCCCACCAGCGGGGAGGATGAGCGCACGCGCATCTGGAAGAGGTCTTTGGGTAGCCGGTACGCGGTCGCCAGATCGTCCAGCGACAGGTCGCTCTCTTCCACCGCGTAACTTCCGCCGCCTGACGGGCTATCCGGTAAAAACCGGCGGCCCACCAAAACGATGAAGCCCATCCCCAGGAGCAGCGCGAAGATGCCGATGGGGGTAAGGGCGAAGAAGCTCAGGGGCGGCAAGCCCTGGCTGACCAGTTGGTTGCTGATGACCAGGTTGGGCGGCGTGCCGATGAGGGTCAGTAGTCCGCCGATGAGCGAACCGAGAGCCATCGGCATCAGCAGCTTGGACGGGCTGACTCTGGCCCGCCACGCCAGGCTGACGACCACCGGGATCAAAACGGCGGTGGCTCCGGAGGAGCTCATCAAGCCAGAGAGCAAGGCTACGGCGGTCATTGTCACCAGGATGAGGCTGACTTCGTCCGTGCCGCTGATGCGGGTCAAGAGTTGGCCGATGGCGTGCGCCATTCCGGTCTGGTGCAGGCCGCCGCCGACCACAAATAGCCCGGCGATCATCAGCACCACCGGATCGGAGAAGCCGGCCAGCGCTTCTTCCAGCGACAACACACGCGAGAGGATCAGAACCAGCAGTGCCAGAATCGCCACGAGATCCATGCGCAGCCACTCGGTCACAAAGAGCAGCATCGTGACGAACAATACGCCGAAAACAAAGAGGCCCTCAAATGTCATAATTTCCCTTCTATCCTCCGGATATGCTCACAAAACGTTCAAATTCATCCCCAACAGTCGCGCGTACTAATCCGCGTGTCACACTTCCAGCACCCGCGAGCGGTATTGCAGCGCCTCGGCCAAGTGATGGGTCTGAATCTCCTCCGCGTCTGCCAGATCCGCGATGGTACGGGAGACTTTGAGGACGCTGTGGTACGCCCGCGCGCTGAGGTGCATCTGGCGCATCGCGGCGCGCAGCAGGACTTGGGCATCCTCCATCGGCTGGCGCATCACTTCGAGCACCTTGCCGCTGAATTCGGGCATCTCGTCGAGGAACAGGACACCGCGATGCGCCAGGCTGATCTCGCCGGGCCGCGGCCAGTTGCCGCCCCC
>SLSP01000138.1 GCA_007130345.1 Thermoflexales bacterium | reverse complement strand
ATTTTCGGCGGGGGCGTGACGCCCTTGCTGGCTCAGGTCTTCGGCTTGGTGGCCCTGGGGCTGTGGGGTTTGTTCTGGGGATCATTGCTTGGCGTGTTGGCGCGTCCCTGGCGGCGTGTGGGAGTCGTGGATACCGCGAGCTACACGGATGAGGCCATCCCCGCAGAACCCGCGCCCGAATCCGAACCTGAACCTGAATCCGAACCTGAACCTGAACCCGAATCTGTGCCTGCGCCCGTTGATGTGGACACGCCGGTGCCAGGTCTGGCAGAGGAGGGGGCGTAATTATGCGCGTGATCTCCGGTAAGGCCAGGGGGCGCAAACTCCGCGCGGTGTCCGGCCTCGGCACGCGCCCCATCACCGACCGGGCTAAGACCGCGCTCTTCAATATCCTGGGCAATGACGTGGTAGGTTCGCACTTCCTCGATCTCTTCGCGGGGACGGGGCAGGTGGGCATCGAAGCGTTGAGCCGGCGGGCGGCGCGGGCGGTCTTTGTGGAGCAGGGCGCGGCGGCGCTGCGCACCATTCACGCCAACCTCAAATCAACGCAACTCGCCGCCGATGCCGAAGTAATCCGTGCCGACGTGTTTCGCTATCTGATGCAATCGCCGCATCCCTACGATTATATCTACATCGCCCCGCCGCAATATCGCGGGATGTGGGCGCAGACGCTGGGCCTAATCGACCAGTGCCCCGACTGGCTGATGGACGATGGCTGGGCTATTGTGCAGATCAATCCGGCGGAATACGAAGCCCTCGCGTTTGAGCGGCTGGCGCAGTTCGACCAGCGCACTTATGGCGGGGTGATGTTGTGTTTTTACGGGCGTCAGGATTACGTTGCCGCCCTCGGCAAGTGAGGGGAGGGCGGGACAACACAAAAGGGGCGGGAAATTTCCCGCCCCTTTGCGTGTAACTGAGATTATCGGGCTTCGGCCATCTCTGGGATGCGCGTCAGATGCTCGATCCAGCCGAGCAGTCGGTTAATGCCGAAGGTCAGCACGAAGTAGATGGCACCGGTGATGCTGAAGATGAGCAACGGCGCGCGCATCGTGGCGTTGATCTGTTGCGCGCGGCGCATTAGCTCCGCCAGCCCGACCGCGTAGACCAATGACGAGTCCTTGATCACGACGGCGGCCTCATTTGACCATCCGGGGATGGCGTTGCGCAGCGCTTGGGGCAGGATCACCTCGATGATCGCTTGGCGTTGCGTCATACCCAACGCGCGCGCGGCCATCATCTGCCCCGAATGTACGCCCTGAATCGCACCCCGGAAAATCTCCGCCTGATACGCGCTGCTACAGATGCCCAACGCGGCACATCCGGCCAGCAGCGGCGGTAAATTCACCAAACTGGCGAGCACGTAATAGGCGATAAACAGCACCACGAGCGAGGGAAATCCGCGTAACACCACCACGTAAGCTACGGCCAATCTCTGGATGAGCTTGTTGCCGTAGACGCGCGCCATAGCGATGGGCGTGCCGATGGCAAAGCCCACCGCCAGGGCCACGACGGTGATGGTGAGCGTGTAGATTGTGCCACTGCTCAGAAATTCCAGCACCCGGAGAGCGTCAGCGAGCGTCATAGGCGGCTAGTCGGTGAGATATTTCAGCGCCAACTGATCGACAAAGCCTTCTGCTTGCAGTTCGTCGATCATGCTATCCAGTTGATCGCGCAGTTCAGTATTGCCCTTCTGCACGGCGATAGCCATGTGCTGGCCGGCGAATTGGGTTCTGAGAGCCACAGTCAGCCCGCCCCGGTTGACAAAGGACGTTGCGGCGTAGTAGTCCATCGCCACGATGTCGATGCGCCCGCTTTGCAGATCCATAATCGCCTGCTCGGCGCGCTCGTAGCGGAACAACTCCACCTCGATATTGTCCTCAATCCAGGTTTCCTGGATGGTGCCGGTCTGCACGCCCACGCGGTACCCGGCCATATCCTCATTGCGGTTGATGACGATGTCAGAATCCTCGGCGAGGATGATGGCATCCGCGCCGATGAAATACGGTTGCGTGAAATCGACCTGCTGTTGGCGCTCCGGGGTCGCGCTCATCGCGGCGATGATGGCATCAATTTTGCCGGTCTGAAGCGAACCGATGAGGCCGTCAAACGCGATGTCCTGCCATTCGATCTCCAGGTTCATGCGCCGCCCGATCTCCTCCATCAACTCGATGTCGAAGCCAGCGTAATTGCCGTCCTCGTCGATATACTCAAAGGGTTCGTAGTCGGCGGACGTGCCCACCACCAGCTTGTCGGATGTCGGGCGGCATCCGGTACTGCCAAGCAAGGTGACAAGCATCAAGAGTGAGACTAATACAGCTAACCAGCGTTTCATAGGATAATCCTCCTTATGGATTAGGTGAATAGCCCCATTATAGAGATAAGCACTTAGAAGTCAATGAGTCCCCTGAAAAAAGTCCAAAAATCCGATTTTTCCACACGCGACCTACTAAATATACGAAATTCGCACGCGGAAAATCTACATCTCGTATCAAGTTTCTAAAAAATCGGATTTTTTAGGGTTCTTTCAGTAGAGTCAGTCAATGAATAGGGCGTGTTTCAAGCCCCACGCTTTATGACACCGACGCATTTGGCTTGTGTCTTAAAGTATTCGCCATGTGCATCCCCCACCCACGCGCTCAACGCCAGCAGCACCCCGATGTGCAAATGCACGTTGTTGACCAGCAGCGTGTCCACCAGGCTGTGCATCGCCAGGTGAATCCAAGCCCCCGTCAGGCCCAGCGCCAGCCCGCGCGCCCACCCATCGCGGCGGCGGGTGGCGGAGACCGTGAGCCAGAGCGCGCGGCCCATCAGGAAGGCATAGGCCAGGAATCCCAGCAAGCCCACCTCGGCCAGCAGATTGAGATAATAGTTGTGGGCGTGCCCCAAATCCAGCGGCCAGTTGATGAGACGATAGGCCGGGTACGCGGGGGGATAGCCGCCCAGACCCACGCCGAACCAGAAATTGGCCCGCCACATCTCAATGGCGGCTTGCCAATGGGCCATCCGCTCGATGGCGGCGTAATTCGCGTCGTTGATGCCGACGCCGCGCACATCCCGAAAGCGGAAGTACTCCGCGAATCCCATCAGCCGCGCCGCGATGCCGCCGGGTAGCCAGCCGCCCTGATAGAGGAAAGCGCCCGTCAGCACGAGCGCGCCCACCAGCAGCACGCCCCACCAGCCGCGCCGGGGAAGTAAGGCCGCCATCCCCAGGAGCGCGGCGGCGTAGCCCACCCACGCCCCCCGCGACCATGACGCGCCGACCGCCCCACTGACCAGGAACGCGGCCAGCATCACCGCCCCGAGGCGCAGCCCAGCAGCCCGCGCGGGCCACGCGCGCTCGCGCCACCATCGCCATAGCCACGCGCCCCCCTCGCTCAACGCGAGGCCCACGAGCACGGCCCCCACCATCCCCAAAAATCCGGCGAAGGGGTTGGGCTGCTGGAACGTGCCGTAAGCGCGATATAGCCCCTCGCCAATGGCGAACGGAGCCGGGCCAGTGCCACGCAAGGCGAACTGGTAAATCCCCAGGCCCGCCTGGAACACGGCGGCCAGTGCCAGCCCGCCCACCGCCAGCGGGACGCGCCGCGCGCCCGCTTCTCCCCGGATGCGCTCATAGACCAGCACGGAGATCAGCGCGATTTGGCCCCATTTGCCGAATTCGTTGAAGCCGTAGCGGGTATCGACCGGAT
>SLSP01000356.1 GCA_007130345.1 Thermoflexales bacterium | reverse complement strand
GCCATCACAACCGCCTCCGGCTTCACCGCCGGCTCCACCTGCCCCTTGAACTGGCTCACGTAGAGGTGCTGGTAGAAACCCTCCAGGGCCAGCAGCTCGTCGTGGGTGCCGCGCTCGATGATTTCGCCATCGCGGATGACCAGCACGCGGTCGGCGTCGCGGATGGTGCTGAGGCGGTGAGCGATGACGAAGCTGGTGCGCCCCGCCATCAGCTTGAGCAGCGCTTCCTGGATTTGAACCTCGGTGCGGGTGTCCACGCTGCTGGTGGCCTCATCAAGAATGAGAATGCCCGGATCGGCTAAGACGGCGCGGGCGATGGCGAGAAGCTGCCGCTGCCCCTGGCTCAGATTGCTCCCCCGTTCCGAGAGCCGCGTGGCGTACCCTTTGGGCAACCGGCGGATGAAGTGGTCGGCGTTGGCGAGTTGCGCCGCCGCGATGACCTCCTCGTCGGTGGCGTCCAGCCGCCCGTAGCGGATGTTTTCCATCACGGTGTCGCTGAAGAGGAAGGTGTCCTGGAGCACCACGCCCAGGCGACTGCGCAGACTGGCCTTCTCCAAGTCGCGCAGGTCGTGGCCGTCGATGGTGATGCGCCCGCCGCAGATGTCGTAGAAGCGCGAGAGCAGGTTGATCATCGTGGTCTTGCCCGCGCCCGTCGGCCCGACTAGGGCGATGGTCTGCCCCGGCGCGGCGCGGAAGCTCATCCGCTTGATGACGGGCACATCCGGCACGTACTCGAAGCACACGTCCTCGAAGACCACCTCGCCATCCACGGTGTCGAGCGTCACCGCGTCGGCCACGTTCGCCAACTCCGGCACTTCGTCGAGCATCTCGAAGATGCGCTCCGCCCCCGCCAGCGCGGACTGAATCTGGTTGTAGAGGTTACCCAGTTGGCGTAGCGGCGCGGCGAATTTGCGCGAGTAGTTGTAGAACGTGGCGATTGTCCCCACACTGGCCCACCCGTTGAGCGCCATCCACCCGCCCAATCCCGCGAGGATGGCGCCGTTGGCGTTGCTCAGAATCCCCATCAGTGGCGGCACGAGCATCCCGTAGGTCTGCGCCTGGATGCCGGTCTCGCGCACCTGCGCGTTCACGCGGTCGAAGTCGGCCAGGGCGTCGTTCTGCTGCCCAAAGGCGATGATCACCCGCTGCCCGCTGAACATCTCCTCCAGTTGGCCGTTGAGCGTGCCCAGGTGCTCCTGGTAGGCGCGGAAGCCCTTTCGCGTGCGCTTGCCCACAAAGCCTACCAGTCCCATCATCAAAGGAAAGACAATCATCGAACCGAGGGCCAGCCAGAAGTTGATGGCGAACATCATCACGACGATGCCCGCCAACGTGAAGACGCCAGAAAACAGGTCGGTGACGTTCTGGGAGAGTACCTGGCTGATGGCGTCCATGTCGTTGGTCAGGCGGCTCATCAGGTCGCCGTGCGGGTTGCGGTCGAAGAAGCTCAGGGACAGCCGTTGTACATGGTCGAAGAGTTCCTGGCGCAGCGTTTGCATCGCTTCTTGAGAGATGCGCACCATCATCACGTTTTGCACCACGCGGGCCAGCCACGTCAGCACGTAAGTCGCCAGCATCACCAGCGCGATGCGCAGCAGCCCGGCCACGTCCCCAGAAGCGATGAAGCGATCCAGCGCCACGCCCATCAGGAACGGCCCGGCCAGATCGAACAGGGTGCTGATCAGCACGAGGATGAAGATGGCGATGAGCAGCCAGCGATATGGCGAGAGGTAGGCCAGCAGACGGCGCAGCGTGCCGCGCGCGTCGCGGGCTTTCTCGATGCGCCCCATGCCGCCCCGGCCAGCCGGCCCCGGCATCCGCGAAGATCGTGAAGCTGAAGCTGATTTCTTAGCCATAGTTCGTCCTCCCCTCGCCCAGTTGCGAGTCGTAGATTTCCCGGTAGATGGGACTGGTCGCCAAGAGTTCCGCGTGCGTGCCGATGGCGGCGATTTCACCGCGATCTAGCACCACGATTTTGTCGGCGGTGAGAACCGTGCTGATGCGCTGCGCGATGACGAAGGTGGTGCTCTCGCGCATCAGCGGGGCGAGGGCCGCCTGCAACTTGGCCTCGGTCTCCACATCCACCGCGCTGGTGCTATCATCGAGGATGAGGACGCGGGGCCTGACCACCAGCGCGCGGGCGATGGAGAGGCGCTGCTTCTGCCCACCGGAGAGGTTGACGCCGCGCTGCCCCAGGACGGTGTCGTAGCCATCGGGCAGCGCGGTGATGAAGTCGTGCGCCTGCGCGACCTTCGCCGCTGCCTCGACCTCCGCGTCGGTGGCGTCGGGGCGGCCATAGCGGAGGTTGTCGCGGATGGTGCCGCTGAAGAGGACGGCCTCCTGCATCGCTATCCCCACCTGCCCGCGCAGCGATTCCAGCGCCCATTCGCGCGCGTCCACGCCATCGAGGGTCACGCGCCCCTCGGCCACGTCGTAGAAGCGCGGGATCAGGTGGACGAGGCTGGATTTGCCGGAACCGGTCGCGCCCAAAATCGCCACGGTCTGCCCCGGTTCGGCCACCAGGTCGATGTGCTTGAGCACCGGGGCCTGATGCTGCCCGTTATAGCTGAAGGTGACGCCCTCGAAGGCGACGCGGCCCCGCGCCTCCGCCGGTTCCTGGGGCGCGGCAGGCGGGCACACGTCGGGGACGCTATCCAGCACCTCTAGGATGCGCTCTGCCGAGGCGTTCGCCGCCGAGAGTGGGCCGATCATCGCGGCCAGCATCAGCATCGGGAAGAGGGTGAAGGCCAGGTAGTTGAATGAGGCCACGATCTGGCCCATCGACAGGTCGCCGGAAATCACCTGTTGTCCGCCAAACCAGATCACGCCGGCAATGCCCAGGTTGATGATCAGGATGAGCGTGGGCAAGATGAAGGCGAGCATCTGCATCACCTGAAGGTTGGTGGCAGTGTAGGTCGTGTTCACCTTGTCGAAGCGCGCGCTTTCGTGTTCGGCGCGCACGAACGCCTTGACCACGCGGATGCCGGACAGGTTCTCTTGCAAGACCTGGTTTAGCGCGTCCAGCCGCTCTTGCACGAGATGGAAGAGGGGCGTGGCTTTGACCAGGAAGAAGACAATCATCGCCAAAATGAAGGGCATCAGCGCGAGGGTGACGGTCACGACGGCCCCGCCGGTCGCCAGCAGCATCCCGAAGCTGCCGAACATCCACAGCGGCGCGCGGATCAGCATCCGCAGGCCGAGCATCATAATCGTCTGCACCATGTTCACGTCGCTGGTGGCGCGGACGAGAAGCTGGCCGGTCTGCAAGCGATCCAGGTTCCCGAAGGCGAGGGATTGCACCTGGCGGACGATGGCGCTGCGCACGTCGGCGGCCACGCTCTGGGCCACGCGCACGGACATAATCGTGTTGCCGACGGCGAAGAGCGCGCCCATCGTCGCCATACCGAGCATCACCGCCGAGGTGGTGAGGATGGCGGGCAAGTCCTCGGCGAGGATGCCCTGGTCGATGACACGCTGCGTGAGGCGGGGGATGCTCAGGTCAGAAACCACCATCCCGAACACCAGCACAATGGCGACCAGGGCCGGTCGCCAGTAGGGACGCATAAAGCGAAAGATACGACGTAAGGATTTCATAGGGTCTCCTGGGAATGTAGGTTTGAGTCCCCTGAAAAAAGTCCAAAAATCCGATTTTTTAGAGACTTGATACTACAGATAGATTTTTCGCGTGCG
>SLSP01000450.1 GCA_007130345.1 Thermoflexales bacterium | reverse complement strand
TTGTCGTCATCTACGCCTTCGCCATCCAGCAGTTCGAGAGCGCCTTCATCGGCCCGCGCATCCTGGGAAAGAGCGTCAAGCTGCATCCGGTGCTGATTATGGTGGCGTTGGTCATCGGCAGCGAGATTGCCGGGGTGCTCGGACTGTTCCTCGCTCCGGTGGTGACGGCGGTGCTGCGCGACCTCTTCCGCTATGTTTATTTCCGCCTGGACGATCCGCCGAGCACGCCGGAGGAGGCGTTGCAGCGGGTTTGGCAAGGTGGGGAATTCGATATCAACGTGTGATTCGGCTCCTCATCATACAAAAATCCGAGGCTGATATACCAGCCTCGGATTTTTCGGTTCTTATCGGCTCCCGGTCAAGCCTCATCTCCATAATGCGTCAAAAACCGGATCACCGTCTCAATGCCGCGATGGAAATTCGGCAGATGGAACTTCTCGTTGGGCGAGTGCAGGCGGTCGTCGGGCAAGCCGAAGCCGAGCAAGATGGTATCGATGCCGAGCACTTGCTGGAACGTCGTCACCACCGGGATCGACCCGCCCTCGCGCACGAAGACTGGCGTCTTGTCGAAGACCTCGGTGTAAGCGCGGGAGGCGGCCTGCATCGCCGGGCTGTCGCGGCGCACGATGGCGCTCGGCCCGCCGTGCAACTTCGTCACCGTTACCGCCACCGTCGGTGGGGCGCTCTCGAGCAGATATGCCTCAATCAACCCCGCGATTTCGTCGGGCTGTTGGTCGGGAACCAGTCGCATCGAGATTTTGGCATACGCCTTGCTCGGTAGCACCGTCTTCGCCCCCTTCTCGATGTATCCGCCCCAAATCCCGTTCACGTCCAGCGTGGGGCGCGCCGAGGCCCGCTCTACAATCGTATAGGCCGATTCGCCCCAGTCAGTGGACGCGCCGGTTTCCTCTAGCCATGCCTCCCGGTCGAAGGGCATTTTTGCCATTTCGGCGCGCTCGGCGGGCGTCAACTCGCGCACACGGTCGTAGAAGCCGGGGATGGTGATGCGCCCGTCGGCATCGTGCAACTGCGCGATCATCTCGCAGAGCGCGTGGATAGGGTTATGCACCGCGCCGCCGTAGATGCCGGAGTGCAAATCCGCGCCGGGGCCGGTCACTTCGACTTCCACGTAGGCCATCCCCCGCAGCGCGTAGACGATGGAGGGCGCGTCCTTGCCCAGGATGTGCGTGTCGGAGATGGCGGCCACGTCGGCGGCCAGCAGGTCGCGGTGCTCGCGGATAAAGTCCGGCAAGCTCGGACTGCCGATTTCCTCCTCGCCCTCGAAGACGCACTTGAGGTTGACCGGCGGGCGGCCCGCCGTCTCGTGGAACGCCTCGACGGCCTTCACGTAGATGTACGCCTGCCCTTTGTCATCCGAGGCCCCGCGCGCGAAGACGTCGTCCCCGCGCACCGTCGGCTCGAAGGGCGGTGTCTCCCACAACTCCAGCGGATCGGGCGGCTGCACGTCGTAGTGGCCGTAGATCAGCACCGTCGGCGCGTCCGGCCCGGCTTCCAGCCACTCCGCGTAGACCACGGGATGGCGCGGCGTGGGCAGCACCTCGGCGCGGGGGAACCCGGCCTCCAGCAAGCGCGTCTTGAGCCACTCGGCGGCGCGCTGGATGTCCCTCGCGTGTTCTTCCCGCGTGCTGACACTCGGAATGCGTAAAAACGCCTTCAGTTCTTCGACAAAACGCTCAGAATGTGCGTGTGCGTAAGTTATCGCCTTCAAAATTCACCTCTTGGGATATGATGTCGGGAAATATAGAAATTTTCACGCAAGCCCACGTTAGTCATACAAGTATGATCGGGCTTATGTTATAATACACTATAACATATTAGCTTCTGAAGTCTACATCAAGTAGGCTACAGAGTTGTGGCTTGACTTGAGGTAAGGCACGCTCATCGGGGCCACAAAGTTATTTTACGTGGACGAAAGTGTTCTGACCCGTCCACACCTGGGAGGAGTCACTAATGAATGAAGCTCAACACAATACAAGGGGTTGGTATGATTAAAGCAGAAATAACCATTGCACCATTTGATAAAATCGCACATTACAAAACTTGTGAGACCCTACAAAAAGTTATCTGGCAAGCTGCCCCTATCGAAGCCACCCCGGCGGATTTAATGATCACAGCGCACCGGCATGGAGGCTTGGCGCTTGGCGCGTTTGATGCACAGGGGGAGATGATCGGTTGCTTATTCGGCTTTCCGGGAAGAGTGTCGAAGCACAACAACATCGCGCTCGCCAAAGGTATCGAATGGCAATTTTGTTGTCATTTGGTAGGTGTGGTCGAGGCGTGGCGTGGATATGGGATTGGCTATCAATTGGCCGTGGCGCAGCGTGCATGGGCCATCGCCGAGGGGTTTGAGCTAATTACCTGGACCTACGATCCCCTGGAAATCGCCAATGCAGTGCTCTACATTGGCAAGCTCGGCGCGACTGGTCAGCTTTATCTGCCCAATCTATATGGCGAGATGCCCGATGAGCTAAACGCCGATTTGCCCAGTGATCGGTTAGAGGTCTCGTGGTGGCTTGAGAGCTACCATGTGCGCGAGCGTATTGCGCACGGATGGCAGATGGCTTCCACAACCGTGAGTCATCGTGTGCCCGTTAACCCAGAGCAAGGCAACACGACCTCAGCATCAGATATCCGTGACGCATTGCAGAACGACAAGATTTTACTGGAAATCCCCACGGATATCCAGACCATCAAAGACACGGACCAAGATTTGGCCCTGGCATGGCGCGTCAATGTTCGCAAAGCCTTCGCACAAATCTTTGAAGCCGGATACCGAATATGTGATATTGTCAAAGAGCCTACGTCTCCCACTGCAAGAATATATTACGTGCTAGAAAAATCAGCTCTCTAAACCCCTGGGTTTCTCACATTCAGCTTGATATTTCCTGAAACTAGCTTGCGGATTTTTAGATCTTTCGCAGAGAGGTTTCATATTGTCGTCCCAATTCTGTCTTCTCCTTGGATCCACGGGTTTTTGTGCTGGGAACCTCTTGACAAAAAAAGGGGGTATGGTAAAATCCGTACCTGTGCGTGGGAAGACCACGGGACATTGACACACAAAAGTGGTTGGGGGAATCTTGAGAAAAGGGCTTGACAAGAATCCGAGGATGTGGTAGTATATAGATACACACAGTCAACCAAAGCGGGCAAGACTGCTAGACAGCAAGTTGCTCAGACCGATGCGGGAGCATCGGTTTTTGTGTGGGCGAACCTTAACAGATGAAGAGTGACAGGAAGGAAGCGGGAAACTGACGGATAAGAAAAACAGCACCTACAAGGGGACTTGTAGGAGATCGAACGAAGAGTTTGATCGTGGCTCAGGATGAACGCTAGCGGCGCGCCTAATGCATGCAAGTCGAGCGATGAGGCTCCTTCGGGAGTACATCAGCGGCAGACGGGTGAGTAACACGTAGGTGACCTACCCCTAAGACAGGGATAACGGATGGAAACATGCGCTAATACCGGATACCCTCAGGCAGTCAAAGGTTTGAGGAAAGCTACGGCGCTTAGGGAGGGGCCTGCGGCCCATCAGCTAGTTGGTAGGGTAACGGCCTACCAAGGCGAAGACGGGTAGGGGGTGTGAGAGCACGGCCCCCCACAATGGGACTGAGACACGGCCCATACTCCTACGGGAGGCAGCAGCAGGGAATATTGCACAATGGACGGAAGTCTGAT
>SLSP01000440.1 GCA_007130345.1 Thermoflexales bacterium | reverse complement strand
GGCAACGGACAGGTTGACATCGAAATCGGGGCGACGGGATCACAGGCGTGGCGGCTACCGGTAGTGACAGAGATTCTGCAAGAGGGCAGCGAGCAGTTCTTCAGCGAGGAGCTGATCCGCAAACAGTCGCGCATCATCGAAGAGACGCTGGTAAGCCTCGGCGCTCCGGTGCGCGTCCAGGAGATCAACAATGGGCCGGTGGTCACACAGTTTGGCGTGGAGCCGCTCTTCCTCACCAACCGCTCCGGGAAAAAGACCAAGGTCAAAGTGAGCAAGGTGGCGAATCTGGCCGATGACCTGGCGCTGGCCCTGTCGGCGCGCACGATCCGCATCCAGGCCCCCATCCCCGGCAAGGGTCTTGTGGGCATCGAAGTGCCCAACGAACAGTCCTCCGTGGTCTCTCTGCTGGACGTGATGCAGTCGGAGTCGTTCGCCAAGAAGCACAAGGGACGGCTGCGCCTGGGACTGGGGCAGGACGTGTCTGGGCAGGCCATCGCGGCGGATTTGCGCAAGATGCCGCACCTGCTCATCGCCGGGGCGACGGGTTCCGGCAAATCGGTCTGCGTGAACGCCATCGTCGCCGCGCTGCTGTTGCAAAACTCGCCGGACACGCTGCGCCTGCTGATGGTAGACCCCAAGCGCGTGGAGTTGACGCAATACAACGGCATCCCGCACCTGCTCGTGCCCGTCATCGTGGATGTGGATCGGGTGGTGCCGGCCTTGCGGTGGGTGATGCGCGAGATGGACAGTCGCTACCGGCGCTTCGCGCAGATTGGCGCGCGCAACATCGAGGACTTTAATCAGAAAGCGGCCAAGAGCGCGGAAGAATCCCCCATCCCCTACATCGCAGTGCTGGTGGACGAGCTGGCCGACCTGATGATGCAATCCCCAGAAGAGACAGAGCGCGTGATTTGCCGTCTGGCGCAGATGGCGCGAGCTACGGGCATCCACCTCATCATCGCCACGCAGCGCCCTAGCGTGGACGTGGTCACGGGCCTGATCAAGGCCAACTTCCCGGCGCGGATTGCGTTTGCGGTGGCCTCGTCGATAGATTCGCGGGTGATCCTGGATATGCCCGGTGCCGAGCGGCTCCTGGGGCGGGGCGATATGCTGTTTATGCCGCCCGACGTCAGCCAGCCGATGCGGTTACAAGGGGCCTTTGTCTCCGACCGCGAGCTAGATCGCCTGATCGATTATTGGCGCAAGCGCAAGGCGGTGGAACCGGATCGCGCGCCGGAACCGGTACACATCCCGCAGGTCACAACGACGCGCAGCACAGAACAACCGGCGCTTTTCCCGGACTTTGAAAGTGAGACCAACGGGGCGGGGGAATTCGAGGACGATCTGCTGCCTTCAGCCGTGGAGATTTTCCTGGCGGAAAATCGGGCTTCGATTTCGCTGTTGCAGCGCAGGCTACGCATCGGCTACACGCGCTCGGCGCGGATAGTGGAGACCTTGACCGATATGGGGATCGTGATGCTGGAAAAAGAGGGGCAATTCCGCAAGGTCAATCGCGCGGTGGGAGAAGCCCTGCTACAATCTCTTAACCCAGAGGGAGAGGAACCTACAACATTATAAATTGCTGGCGACAAACCGCGAGGCTACTCGAGACGTTTCTTGAGTTTGGGCCACGTCGTCTTGCGGTCGGGATCGGTGGGCTGCCGCACCACGCGCTGAATCGCCGAGGCAATTTCCTGGGGATCGAATCCCTCCAACTGGTCGGCGAGCGCTTCGAGAGCCTGGGCCTCTTCTTCTGAAGGCTCGCGCCCCAATTCCGACTCCAACTGGGCCAGCGCCAGCAACAACGCTTGCTGATTTTGGGTCAGGGTTTGGCTACCCTCTTCCTTCAACCAGCGGATTTTATCCGGATTCAACAAAGTTGTTCGAGTGTCATCTTGATTCGTCATAGTTCCTCCTCCCGCTACTCACCCTATTGTAACACAAAATCCGGAGATGCGAAAACTCCAGATCGAGAGCGTCCTGCATCCTGCGCGACCATAATGCGAGCGGGGCAGCACCGGTCTTTGACCAAAGCGCACGTTACGTGACTCAGTCCCCATCCCCAAAGAGCTGATGCCACAGCGCCCGATCTTCTGCTGAAAGCCCGTCGTCCTCGGCCTCCCCCTCCGCCGGCGCGAACTCTTCCCGCCGCCGGGATCGCCGGGACGGGGTACGCTTCTTAGCCGGGCGGGCCGGTCGCTCCGGTTCCGGCTCGCCCCCGAAGAAATCTAGCCATGCTGCCACCTCATCCTCAGAGAGCGCGGCGTCGGCCTCCTTCTTGACCGGGAGTTCCCGCGCCTTGCGCCGGGCGCGTTGGCGCAACTTGGGCGGAGGCACGCCAGGCGTCTCCGGCTCCCCGCCGAAGAAGTCCAGCCACGCCGCCACCTCATCCTCAGACAGATGCTCTGGCTTCTCCTCACCCGGCACCGGTTGTGTCACGGGGGGGCGCTTCTCCGGCGGTGGCTCCTGGCCCACCTGCTCGCCAATGGTGCGCGACGCACGACCTCGCGGCTTCGGCGGTTGAGCGCGTGGGAGATGTCCGGGCGGGCGCGGCGGCGCGGGCGGCGGCTCGTCCTCCTCCGGTTCCTGGAAGACATCCAGCCATTCCGCCACCTCTGCCGCAGAGATGGTATCGGGCTTCTCCTTGTCCTCCTCCGGCGGTCGGGAGAGCGCGTCGGCGAAATCCTGCGCCGTGAGCGTGCGCGCGCCAGCTTGCCGGGCCTGCTGCCGCACCTCGCGGTCGGAGGAGACCACCGTCCAGTTGGGCGCGTCGGGCAACTTACGCACTCGCTCCTGGATGATGCGGTCAGCGATGGTGTGGTGGCGGGCGGCGAAAATCACACGCACATCCGGCGTCGAAAGAGCGCGCGAGAGGCCGCCGGGCAGCCCGCCATCGAAGATGACAATGGCCTTCCGGCGCACGCGCCCCGACCAGGCGCGCAACTTCATCAGCAGCTTCACCTCATCGTGGGGATCGTCCAGGTCAATATCCGGCAGCGCCGCGATCACATTGTGTCCATCGATCAAAAAGGGCATACCGCCTCCGTGCCGGGAACCTGCTTGACAAATTTGGGGTTTGCGTTACAATGCTTGCCATAGTGCCGAGATAGCTCAGTTCGGTAGAGCAGTGGACTGAAAATCCATGTGTCCCGAGTTCAATTCTCGGTCTCGGCACCAGACGGTACTTAACAAACAATAGAAACTTCTGCAAGGAAGTAAGCACATACATACCTATATGCGTTTGTTAAAGTGCTGATACTTAAATGGGATCGCGGTAGCTGCCAGGCACAGCGCGATCCCGTTTTTGCTTTTAAGAGGCCGTTTCCACTTCTTCGGAGGGGGAAGCGGCCTTTTTGCTTTGACGCTCTTCAAGCCATCGCTGACCAACTTCATAAGGAATGAACCATATACCAGCGCGCTTATACGCACCTTCCAATATGTCGGTAGCACACAGTTCAACAATCCACCGTTGCGTAACTTTGGCTTCTTGAGCTAACTCAGCGGATGTCCAATCCTGCATGATCCCTCCCCATACTTCCGATATAAGAAGTTACCCCTTTATTCTAAAGGCAACTGTAACTTTTGTCAACCCCCAAATTCCGTTTTTCCCCCGGTTTTTCCAAAATTCCTTTTCCTCTTTATGGGATAACGGCCCCTTCTCCCCTCACGCCCGCCGCGATCCCCCCGCCACAGCCCTCGAGG
>SLSP01000548.1 GCA_007130345.1 Thermoflexales bacterium | reverse complement strand
CGACGGTCACAGCCAGCGTGAGTACCAGAAGCGCTTCTGGCAGGGGCAGGCTCGCCAACAAGACGCCCATCACCGCGCCGCACGCGGCCAGGAGTGCGAGCAGCGCGTACCAGGGATGCGATGCGGTCAATCTCAATGCTCGATGCACGTCACCAGCTTGAGATCGGCATCGTAGACGAAGCGCGCCTCGAAGAGCGCGGGATCGTCGCCGAGCACGCGCGGCCCAAAGATAGCGTCGGCTTCGGGGATGGGGCGCGCGGTCAGATAGGCGTCGATGGACGTCCACGCCAGCCGCCCCTCGCGCAGGTCGGGGCGCAGCGCGCCCGAAAAGGTGCGCGTGGTATAGATGAAGAGCATCCAGCACCAGGTGGGCAGCGGCGAGACCTCGGAACATATCCCGCGCAGGCGCAGGTTATCGACGGCCAGCCCGGTTTCTTCCAACATCTCGCGGCGCGCGGCCTCGCGCGGGGATTCGCCCACCTCGATTTTGCCGCCCGGCGCGACCCACAGGCCCAGATTCGGCTCCTTGTTGCGGTGCATCAGCAGCACTTCATCATCGCGTTGGGCGTAAATCAATGTGCTCAGGATATAGTGCATCTATAACTCCAGGTGCTGCTTAAAGTATGCCGCCGTCTGCCGCAGGCCCTCTTGCAACGCCACGTTGGGCGTCCAGTTGAGCGTTGTCTGCGCTTTGGTGATGTCGGGGCAGCGCACCTGGGGATCGTCCCGCGTGCGCTCGTCTTTGGGCCGCACGAAGGTAATCTCCGATTGCGTTCCGGTCACATCAACCACCGTGTGCGCGAACTCCAGAATGGTCATCTCCTGGGGATTGCCGAGGTTCACCGGGCCATCCACGTCCGTCGCCATCAGCCGGATGATGCCCTCAACGAGGTCATCCACGTAGCAGAAGGAGCGCGTGCGCTCGCCCTCATCATAGACGGTCAGCGGTTCGCCGCGCAACGCTTGGCAGATAAAGTTGGGCACCACGCGCCCATCGTCGGCGCGCATCCGGGGGCCGTAGGTGTTGAAGATGCGCGCGATGCGCGTATCGACGCCGTGATAGCGATGGTACGCCATCGTCAGCGCCTCGGCGAAGCGCTTGCTTTCATCGTAGACGCCGCGCGGCCCGATAGGATTGACGTTGCCCCAGTAGTCCTCGCTCTGCGGATGCACCAGCGGATCGCCGTAGACTTCGGATGTGGACGCCAGCAGATAGCGCGCGCCCTTCGCCATCGCCAGGCCGAGCGTGTTGTGCGTGCCGAGCGCGCCCACCTTGAGCGTCTGGATGGGGAAGTTGAGGTAATCCACCGGACTGGGCAGCGAGGCCAGGTGCAGAATCATATCCACCGGCCCGGCCACGTAGATGTAATGGGTCACGTTGTGCTTGATGAAGCTAAACCGCTCGTGCCCGACCAGGTGCGCGATGTTGTCCATCGAACCGGTGCTGAGATTGTCCATCACGACGACCTCGTGCCCGGCGTCCAGGTACCGCTCACACAAATGCGAGCCGATAAATCCAGCCCCTCCCGTAATTAAGATGCGCATACTTCCTCCTATTGTGGTGTGGACTTCAGACGTTGACCTTGCAAGCTCTAACGTTGGGATTATACTCTAATCTGACAAGGGTGCGAATATCCCTGACTTGACGCAGGGCCACAACGAGGAGACACAATGGGAAAAGCATTGCTATTGACCGGACACCCCGGCATCGGGAAGACCACGATACTCCGTCAGGCGGCGGATCAGCTAGGCGACCGCGTGGGCGGCTTCTACACACAGGAGATTGTCGGCCCCGGCGGGCGCAAAGGCTTCGAGCTGATCACGCTGGATGGGAAGAAGACCGTGATGGCGCACAAAGACCTGCGCGGGCCGGACGTTCCCCAAGTGGGGCGTTACGGCGTCGATGTCCCGGCGCTGGAGCGCGTGGGCGTTGCCGCGCTGAAGCGGGCGATGGAGCGCGGCCAGGTGTTGCTGGTGGACGAGATCGGCTTTATGGAAATCTACTCGCGCCTCTTCTGCGACACCGTAATGCTGGCGATAATGACCCGCACCCCGGTCATCGGCTCGATTATGGCGAAGTCCCATCCCGAAGCCGATGTCTTCAAGGTGCTGGCGCAAACCACGCTCTGGGAAGTGGACAAGCGCAACCGCGACGAGTTGCCGGACAAGGTGGTGGCGTGGGTCGGGCAACTCAAGTAGCCACGCGCCAGGCCGGTCAGGTTGACAATTCCACTGATGCGTTTAGGATGACAGGCGTTGCGCGAGGGGCTGCACACGGGATAGGACACTTGATTTTCCTGGGGAATTGACATAAATAACTCCCCAGCTGAATGTGCTTCAAGGGGAACGTCAGTTCCCCGTTACGGCGTATAGTCGCGGATCTGACGATCCGCTCTGAGCGAGGCTAACTGAGGGGGAACTTTCGCCGCGTTGTACTAGCCGCTCCCGGGGACGGGGGCCTGGAGCGCGCTCATAAGACAGCTTTGTTACCGCCAGACAAAAGAGGTGCTATGACAGAAACCAAAGTCAAGCGATACGAAACTTTTTCCGATGGGGTACGTTCTTGGGCCGGCTTCATCACCCACCCCATCGCGCGCGTGTTGGAGAAGTGGGGCCTGCACCCCAACACCATCACCCTGGTGGGATTTGGGGCGTGTGTGGCGGTGGCCTTTGTCTTGGCGCGCGGGCACCTCGCGCTCGGCGGCGCGCTGCTGCTCCTGGCCTCCTCGCTGGATGGGCTGGATGGCACCCTCGCCCGGCTCACCGGGGCCAAGAGTCGCTTCGGCGCGTTCCTCGATTCGACCCTCGACCGGCTCTCCGAAGGCGCGCTGCTCTTTGGCCTGCTGGTGGCCCTGACCGCGCGCGGCGCAACGCTCGAAATCTACCTCATTTACCTGATCCTCTTCAGCTCCATTATGGTCAGCTACACCCGCGCTCGCGCCGAGGGCGTCGGATACCCCTGCGAGGTGGGCCTGTTCAGCCGCCTCCCGCGCGTGCTGCTCCTGGGCATCGGCCTGATCATCGGCTGGATTCGGCCTATGCTCATCATCATGGCCGTCCTCACCTGGCTGACGGTGCTCCAACGCATCCTGCACGTCTACCGCGTATCGCGCCAAGCGCCTTGAGCGGCGGCCCTGACGCTTGACAACTAACGGCTGCCGATGAAAAAACTCCCCCGCTTCCCGGTTGTGCTGTTGTTACTCACCCTCTTCCTCCTCCCTGCCTTCCTCCCCCTGTTGCACGGGGACGCGCTTCCCTGCACGCACGACGACGATCTTCATTATTATCGGATGACCGCGATGCGCGCGGCTTTCCAGCACGGCTGGACGTTCTCTCGCTGGTTGCCGAACCTCGCGTTGGGTTATGGTTATCCCTTCTTCAACTTCCGCGAGCCGCTGCCCTACGTCATCGGCGCGGTGCTGTATGCTCTGGGCGTCCCCTTGCCGCCGCTGCTTGGCGCGATGTATGTCCTGTGCCTGCTGGCCTCGGCGTGGGGCGCTTACGTCCTGGCCCGCGACCTCTACGGCGAGCGCGCGGCCTGGATCGCGGCGGTGGCTTATGGTCTGGGACCGTATCTCCTCATCGATGCGCTGCGCCGGGGCAACATGCCCGAATCCGTCGCGTTAGCCCTCATCCCCTGGCTGCTGTGGAGCTTCCGCCGCCTCATCCTGACCGGCGGCAAACGTTACTTCACGCTCTCCATCGCGCTGCTGGTGTCCCT